>DKWR01000055.1 GCA_002491825.1 Ruminococcaceae bacterium UBA7147 | reverse complement strand
TCCAACGCTAAATTATAGTTTAAATCAATTTGTTTCATTTCTTTGAATATGCGGTTTTTACCGTTACGCCCGACAGTCTGCCGAGCTTGCCCGAAACGGAGCTTATTACGTCAAGCTCTGCGTCGATTACTATGCTTATTATACTGATGTTTTTCTGTCTGTACGGGATTCCCAGCCTGCCGATTATGAAGTCGGCGGCGGTGTGTAAAATTTCGTTAATCTGCTGTGTTACTTCGGGAGTTTCAACAATTATGCTGATTACCGCAACACGTGTTTCTTTTTGGTTTGTGTTCATTTTTCACCTTGTATTTAATAAAAACAAATTTTTCCTGTGAGCGACGAGAGCGTCGCTCGCTACAATTATATACAACGCTTTATGTTATACAAAAGCAAAAGCGGTGCCGAAAGACACCGCTTAAAAGTCACTTATAAAAGGATAGTACAGAAGGGTGCACTTATCCCATTAAAGCTTTTGCGTTATCTTATGCGTCAATAAAATTTCAGCGTCAGAACTGCATTGTATTATTTAATTTTAAAAGCTTCTGCTTCCGCCGCCGCTGGAGCCGCCTCCGCCGCTTGACGAACCGCTTGATGAGCCGCCTGACGAAGAAGATTCCGTTGTTACGGTAACGTGCTTTGTAAGGAAAATATCCTGTCTTTCCGTAAGGTTAGTTACGCTGTTTGAGCGCAGGTCGTATGTACCTTCCTTGCCGTTGTTCTTGTATTTGTGGGCAACAACGAATACAACAATTGTCGCTGTTACAAGCGCAACAACGCCGAAAATTATTCCATAGTGCCTGAGCACATAGAGCAGAGCATTGTCCTCTTTTTCCTGAATATCAATGTTTTCGTTCGACTCGCCCTCGGGAATGCCGTCATCATAGTAGTGCGACGAATAGCTGATAAATAGGGTTGCCGCATCGTAATAAAGTCCTTCTTTAAGACAGCCCTGCACGTCATCAAGAATTGTATCCACACGATTGTCGCTGAAGTAGTACATCGCATCGCCCTTGGTTCGGAAGTCAACTGCTCTGCCCTCCATATCAATCGTAAGCATAACGCCTGCGGTTGTTTTGCCGTAGTTATCGGCATAGTACCTGTTTGTGTGCGGCTTGATGTTGTCTGCGTCATAGCCGTCGTAATTTGTGTAAATAACAGCCATCCAGCCTGTTTTTTCGCTTAAAGCGTCAAGCTGACTCTGTAATTCAACTTTCTCACTTTCGGTAAAAAGCTCTGCATTGTCGGTGATAACTCCGCTTGCCTGTGCAAAGACACAAACGGTTGTGCAGAGCATAAGCATTACAGCGCAGAAAAGAGCGGAAATTTGTTTAGTATATTTCATCATAACAACAGCAAACCTCCCAGCAGCCCGAGTGCAAATACTGCAACGGCGATAATAGCAAAGAGAATTGCAAGCTTTGCTTTTGAGGTAGGCAGTTTACCGTAGGTTTTGCCCGTCTGACCGTTGATTGCGAACGGGTAAATCTCGCCCTTGTACTTGTATGTTACAACCCACACGGGAAGCAGTGTGTAGTTCCACGATTCTAGGTCGATTTTATCGTTATAGTTTTCAACCTTGATTGATGAAAACTCCTTCATTGTGTCCTTCAAAAGCTCTTTGCAGTACTCCTGCATACGCTGTTGAACAACAGCGTTTACGTCGCTTTGCTCAAGGTCACGCTTTTCAGCCTGAAAACCCGAAAGGTAGGACATTGAAAAATCGTGAGCCTTTGACAAATCGAACGGATGAACGCACTGGAGCATATCTCTTTCCTGACTTTTCAAAGCACGCTCAAATACGTTTTTGACAATCAAATCACCGCTTCTTACAAGGCGGAAAACGCTTGTTTCGGTGTAGCGTTTGTTTCCCACCCTGTAGGTGCGCACCTTTTCGCCGGTTGCGGTCATATTTGCCTGTCTTTGCGAGTCAATATACCAGTAAGGGAAGTAAACGCCCGTCAGCTTTTCAAACTGGTTTTTGCTTGCAAAGCCCTTGGCAAGGAACCACTTTTTCTTGCACATTTCAAGGAATTTTTCGATAGCCTTTTCCTTGGAAAGTGCAAATGGAATTATGCGGTTGGGCTTGAATTTTCCCGAAAGTCTGCCGCCGAGAACAACGGGATTCTGGCAGTAGAAGCAGGTTGTTGCGGCGGTTGACTCTGTTGTGACAACCTCTGCGCCGCAGCTTGGGCAGGTGTAGACAACTGCGTCCTCAAGTTCGCCCTCGTCCTGCTGATTCTGTTGTTCGGCACGCTGCTGCGCCTTTTCTTCAGCCTTTTCAGCCTGACTTTGTTTTGCCTCACGCTCGGCGTACATCTGCTGAATTTTCTGTTCTTCAAAGTCCGACATACAGTATTCACAGCTGAACACCTGCTTGTCGGGATTGAATTTCAGCGGTCCGCCGCAGTTAGGACATTTATAGTTAACTGTAGCCATAGTGTACCTCTCAATAAGTGTGGAGTTTGGAATGTGGAGTGTGGAGTTGCGGTCGAGTGGACAGGTTGCAATAATTCAAAAGTTTAATGCCCGAATTTATTTATATGCGGCATTGCCGCAGGGCTGATTTTTTATTATTGTTGCGGCGAACTGTGTCCGCCATATTTCATAAATTGCATTGCAATTTATGAAATGGGACGTCAGGGATGCCGTCCCCTACGGATATAGAGGGAACGTTTGATTTTAATTTCATAGGGGACGGGTTCCTACACGTCCCGAAACGTTACCGATATATTAACATAAAATCAGCAAAGAAACTTTTCCATACAACACGCATTATTATAAATCTGGAAATTTGCGTGTCGAGGCACTCGACCGACCCTTAACTCCACACTCCACTCTTCACACTCCACACTGAAATTTATGCTTTAGTTCCGCACTCGGGGCAGAATTTTGCGTTTTCGTTAAGCTCGGCACCGCAGTTTGTGCAGAAACGCTTTTTGGGTGCTTCGGGCTTTTTAGAGCCGCATTCCGAGCAGAATTTGCCCGTATTCACTGCGCCGCAGGAACAGGTCCAGCCGCCTGAGGGTGCCGACTGCTGAGGAGCCTGCTGTGGAGCAGGCTGTTGACCGCCGTACTGCTGTTGCGGTGCGTTCTGCTGTGGATTATACTGCTGTGGGTTCGGAGTAGGACGGTAATTGGGATTCTGCTGATAGCCGCCGAGGATATTTCCGCCTGCGTTCATACCGATTCCCATTCCCATAAAGCCTGCCATTGCGCCGTTAGCGTTGGAGCCTGCGTCCTTAAGACCTTCGGAGATGTTGCCTGCAACGTAGCCCTGCTGAACAGCGGCGTCGGAGAGCATTGCGCCCTTGTTGCGCATATTGATAAGAGCCTGACTTTCCTCGTCGTAGGAAACCTTGATACCGACAGAAACAACCTCCATACCACGGAGCTGGTTCCACTCCTCGTCAAGCGTCTGCGACATATACTTGCCGAGCTCACGGCTCTTTGATGTGATAAAGCTTATGCGGTTGCCGTCAGCCGAATACTGGTTGATTGCAGAAGCAAGAGCCTCGATAAATTCGTCGCTGTACTGCTGGTTAAGCTCCTGAAAATCAACAGCTCTGTTCTCTGTGATAGCGGCTCTGGGGATAACCTCCTGATAGAACTTGAACGGCTCGCTGATGCGTACCGAGTATGTACCGTGTGCACGGATAAACAGCTCTGAATTGTAGAAGTTGTCAAAATAGTTGATAGCGTTGGGAGTGCCGAACTTGATGTTCTTCATCTCCTGCATATTGAGGTAGAAAACCCTCTGCGACTGAGAGGGAATACCGCCGAACTTTACACGGTTAAAGGTTTCCTTGATTGTGTCGCCGAACTGTCCTGCAAAAAGCGAGGGCATTGAGCTGTTGTCTACCTTGAAGTAGCCCGGCTCTGCTGTAAAGTCAACGATCTTTCCGCCGTCAACAAGAATCATAAACTGATTGTCGTAAACGTGAATGATTGAGCCGTTGGAAACGATGTTTTCACTGCCCTTTTTGTTCTGGCTTCTGCCGTTCTGTGTAACAAGCTGACCGGGAACAAGACAGGTGTTTTCGCCCATTGGCGACGGTTCAATGACCTCCTGCCATGAATCTGCAAGTGCTCCGCCGATTGCGCCTGTGACTGCTCTGATAATACCCATAGTGATACTCCTTTATTTGTGAATTTAATTTTTTGAGTGGGTTGAATTTATCTTTATAATAATATTTTTTAAAGAAAAATGCAAGAAAATACTGAAAATAATTGAAAGAATTATGATAATTGCATAGTAATACGGCGAATAGGTGGGGATTTTGCAAAAACGCAAGAGGTTATCAATCGTGACGTGCGTCATATAAAGCTCAAGCGAAAGTGCGCCCGCTCCTCTTAAAAAGGCTTTAAAACGCCTTAAATTCACCTTTGACAAAAGCCACACACAAATATATATGAGCGAAATTGAAAAAAGTGCAAACTCGTAGCGTGAAAATGAAATTTTGATTCCGATAACGCCGTATCTCTGCAAAATTCCGAAAATATGTACGGCTATGCCGAGCAAAATGAGAAGTAAATCGCCGATTTTAAAGCTGTCGCTTTTGTAAATCCGCCTGCCCGAATATGCGCCGAAAAGGAAAATCGGAATTCTGTTGACGGCTATCTCAATGTTGCCGTAAACAACAGGGAAAAACCGCCTTAACACGAGCGACAAGCCTATGCTGAAACCAACCGACAGAACGAGAGATGCGGTTGCATATTTTCCGCTGAACATTTTAAAAATAAGCGGAAACGCAAGGTACACAATTACAATAAAAGCTATGTACCACAGCACCGAGTCGCCCTCAAGCCAGAACGAAAGAAAGCTGAAATCGTACAGAAATTCGCCTATGTTTTCTCCCTTTGCAAGCAAGTCAAGCGCAATCCAGAAAACTGCGCCCCACAAGGCATAGGGAATCAGCACTCTTGACATTCTTTTTCGGTAGAAATTGAGAATATTGCCGTTTTTGGACATTGAAAAGTAAATTCCCACGCCCGACAAAAACAGAAAGCATTCCACTCCGACCGAGCTTATTATGTTGTCATAAGCAAAGGCGACAGGATAAAGCGTACCCGAGCCGTGTTCTCTTATGCGCAGGAAAAAGTGGAAAATCATTATTGAAATGATGGAAATCCCGAACATCTCGTTTCTGAATTTGCTGACAAGTCCGAGGTTGAATTTGTTTTCGGTTTTCATATTAATACTGCCTTTTTGACGTTGTCTGCTCACGAACGGAGTCGAACTTCCACACTCTTTCGTTTGATTCGACAACCGATGTTCCGCAGTATTCGCAGAACTTACTTCCGAGGTTTGTAATCGGCGCACCGCAGTTGGGGCAGTTTATACCGACTGATTCAGCCGCACCGAATTTTTCGGCGTCCTGAACGTAGACAAGACCGACCTCATAAACCGTCTGCTGTTTCAGGCTTTTGTCGCCGAAAACAACAGCGCCGTTTTCGTCCTCGATGTAGGAATAAAGTCCTGTTGATACTTCAAACAGAATCGTAACCGTTGCGCCTGTCTTTATGTAACGTGCAATCTGAACGTCATGAATTACAACCTCACGAAAAATCTGCTTTACGTTTCGGGCGTTCAAATCTTCGATGATGCCCTGAACGTAGTTTTTGAGCGTGAGCGAGCATTCCTCCGAGAGTACCGAGGCTTTTTTAGTCTGAACGGCAGTAAAGTAACTGCGCAAAAGCGACTTTGTTTTATTCTTGTAAAGCTCGTAGTCAAACTGCGGAAAATCACGCATAATCTGGGGCAGATAGACCGAGGTCATTGCGTGGAGCGAACGTGGAGTTTCGCTCATCTCCTCTTTTTGCTTGTTTATGCCGTCAATAAAACTATTTGTGCCGAAAAGCGAGCGTGAAACGTCACGCAGCTTATTCTTGATTACAACAACACCGACAGCAACGGCGGTAACAGAAATTGCAACAATGATTAACGTTGTGATTAATGCAGCGTTGATATAGACCACCTCATTTCCAATGCGTAATTCGTAATTCGGAATTGATTACTGCTCTTTTATTTCAATCCCCAAAACATCAAGGCTTTCCTTGTCAACGGGTGCGGGGCAGGCTGACATAAGCTCACTTGCGTTCTGCACCTTCGGGAATGCCGTAACATCCCTTAAGCTGTCTGCCTTGCAGAGGAGCATTGCGATTCGGTCAAGACCGATTCCCATTCCGCCGTGCGGCGGTGCGCCGTACTTGTAGGCTTCTACAAGGAAGCCGAACTTTGCTTCGATTTCCTCGTCTGTGAGTTTTAACGCCCTGAACATCTTTTCCTGCAACTCGGGGTCGGTGATACGCATTGAACCGCTTGAAAGCTCAATTCCGTTGAGCGTGAGGTCAAACGCCTTTGCAATTACCTTTGACGGATCTGTGTCTAGGTACTGTAAGCAATCTTCCTTGGGCATTGTGAACGGGTGGTGCATTGCAAGCCATTCTCCGCTCTCGTCGTCGTACTCAAAGAACGGGAAGTCGACAATCCAGAGGAATTTGAACTCGTCGGGGATAATGTCAAGTCGCTTTGCAACTGTAAGACGGAGTGCACCGAGAGTTGAAAGCACTGTGCTTGTTTTGTCGGCAACAATCAGAATTACGTCACCCTTTTCTGCGCCGAGTCTTTCGTAAATTGCGTTCATTTCCTCGTCGGTCATAAACTTCTTGAATGATGCGTTTGGCTCGTCAACCCATCTTACATAGGCAAGTCCCTTTGCGCCGATTCCCTTTACGTACTCGGTGAGCTTGTCGATTTCCTTTCTTGTGTAGACAGACGCCGCATTCTTTGCAACGATTGCACGAACCGAGCCGCCGTTTTCAATTGCGCCTGTGAACACGCCGAAGCCGCAGTTCTTTACGAGGTCGGAAATGTCCTGAATTTTCATATCAAAGCGAATGTCGGGCTTGTCGGAGCCGTAGCTTTCCACAGCCTCTTTATAGGTCATTCTTTCAAACGGAGTTTTCAATTCCTTGCCGAGAACGTCCTTGAAAATTCTCTTGAAAAGTCCCTCGTTGATTTCGAGAATGTCCTCAACGTCAACGAACGAAAGCTCCATATCAATCTGGGTAAATTCGGGCTGACGGTCGGCACGCAAATCCTCGTCACGGAAACAGCGAGCAAGCTGAATGTAACGGTCAAAGCCCGACACCATAAGGAGCTGTTTGTAAATCTGCGGCGACTGGGGAAGAGCATAGAACTTGCCGTTGTGGATTCTTGACGGAACAAGGTAATCTCTTGCGCCCTCTGGGGTTGACTTAATCATCATCGGAGTTTCAATCTCGATAAAGCCGTTCTCCGCAAAGTAGTCACGAGCCGTTTTTGCAATCTTACTGCGCATCATTATGTTATTCAAAAGCGGACGACGGCGCAAATCTAGATAGCGGTATTTAAGACGCAATTCCTCGTTGGTGCTTGTTTCGTCTACAATTTCAAACGGGGGTGTCTGCGCCTTTGAAAGCACACGCAAATCGTTTACAAGAATTTCAATTTCGCCTGTGGGGATTTCCGTATTCTTCGAGCTTCTCTCGCAGACAACGCCCTTTGCGGCGAGAACAAACTCACTGCGGCAGGAAAAAGCCTTGTCAAAAATCTCCTTGTCTGTCGTATCGTTAAAGGCAAGCTGTACAACGCCTGTGCGGTCACGCAAGTCAATGAAGATAAGCTGTCCGAGGTCACGGCAACGCTGTACCCAACCGCAGACTGTTACTTCCTTTCCTGCGTCGGAGAGCCTTAAATCTCCGCAGTAATTTGTACGCTTTAACCCTGTCATAAATTCTGCCATTTTATATTACTCCTTATCTTGATTTACTTTACTGCATATAGTATTTATCCAATTCCCATTTCAAGGGGTTTGTGTCGATATATTCCCATATCTCGTCATAATCTTTTTGTGTTCTGATTACGTGGTCGTGAAATCTTGATTGCCATATCAGTGATTTAGCTGACTTTTCGTAGGGACACGGCGTGCCGTGTCCTCCCTGCAAATTTATCCGTCTTGTGACGGCTGATTTATACGCTCCGACTATCGTTGATATTGACTGAGGTACAGGCTTTGAAAAAACGTTGTGCTTATCCCCGGACACGGCACGCCGTGTCCCTACGTCAGATCCATCTGATTCTTTCGTCAGTTCTATTATCAAATGAATGTGATTAGGCATAACTACATATTTATTGATTCTTACACCGTTTTTTTCACGTAATTTTATCGTATTTTCTATTTCCTCATTTGCAATTCTTCCGTAGTCGTTACAATGCATTAATCCGTCTTTCACATAACCGAATATACACTTTTTCTCATATGTGCAAATCGTTACAAAATATGCACCGTTTTCCGAATAATCGTAATTTTTAAGACGTATTTGTTTTCGGTTATTCATCCTTTTGTAAGCTTAACGCAATATCCGAACTATCCTCGTCGGTAGTTTCCATTATTACGAAATCCTCTAAAAAGTTCTCGTCAAGTCTTACCGTCGTCTGCTTGCCTGTGTTCATATTCTTAATGACAGCCTTTTTCTGTTCAAGCTCGTTGTCGCCGAGCACCATTGAATATTTTGCTCCGATTTTGTCGGCGTACTTCATCTGCGCACGCAGTCCTCTGCCGAAAACGTCGGTTTCAACCGTCATTGAGCTTTGACGAAGTTCCATTGCAAGCTCAAACGCCTTTTCCTTTGCGCTTTCGCCCATTGTTGCAATATAGAGCTTGCACTCGCTGAAATCGGGGATTGTGATTCCCTGCTTGTCCATTACCATAAGCAGTCTTTCCAGTCCCATTGCAAAGCCGAGTGAGGGAAGGTGCTTTCCGCCCAGCTCCTCAATCAGTCCGTCATATCTGCCTCCGCCGCATACTGTTCCCTGTGCGCCGATGCAGTCGGTAACAAACTCGAAAACAGTTTTGGTGTAGTAGTCAAGACCACGTACGATTGTCGGGTTTACGGTATATTTAACGCCTGCCGAATCAAGGTATTTCTGAACGGATTTAAAATGCTCCTCGCACTCCTCGCAGAGGTAGTCGGTAATCTTCGGCGCACCATCGGCAATCTTTGAGCAAATCGGTGACTTGCAGTCGAGGATTCTCATCGGGTTTTTCTCAAGACGTGAAAGGCAGGTGTCGCAAAGCTCATCCTTGTAACCTTCAAAATATTCTTTGAGCGCCTTGTGGTATTCTGCACGGCACTTCGGACAGCCGATTGAGTTAATTTCAAGGCGGAGCTGTTCAATCTGCAAGCGGTCAAAAATCGACTGCGCCGCACAGATAAGCTCTGCGTCGGCAACGGGCGACTGTGTTCCGTAGACCTCAAGACCGAACTGGTGGAACTCACGCAGTCTGCCTGCCTGCGGCTTTTCGTAGCGGTAGCAGGAAACAAAGTAACTCGCCTTAATCGGCAATCCTTCGTTTTCAAGAGCGTGTTCAAGAACGGCTCTTGCCGCACCTGCCGTACCCTCGGGACGGAGCGTTACGCTCTCGCCTCCCTTTGTTTCAAAGGTGTACATCTCCTTTTGCACAACGTCGGTCGTCTGACCTACGCCCCTTGCAAAAAGCTCGGTGTGCTCAAAAACAGGCGTGCGGATTTCCTTGAATCCGAATTTGCCCGATTCCTCACGCATTATGTTTTCAATAAACTGCCAGCGGTAGCTTTCCTTTGGCAGAACGTCCTCTGTACCCTTGATTTTCTTTGTGATAAGCGCCATATATTTTTCCTCCAAAAATAATTGCTTTCTATTTTCATATAATCATTTTAATTTGATAAACTATAATTTAGCCGAGTGCCTCGG
>DKWR01000050.1:9340-12122 GCA_002491825.1 Ruminococcaceae bacterium UBA7147 | reverse complement strand
ACTCGGCTAAATTATCGTTTATCACACAAACCGAGCTTATAAATCCATCTTAATAAAACAGAAACAAAACACGGACGGATTTTTGAAATCCGTCCGCAATTTTTTGATAGGTTAATAACCTATTATTCCGACATTTCAGCCTTTGCTTTTTCAATAATCTTCTGTGCTACGTTTGCAGGTGCGTCCTCGTAGCGTGCAAATGTAAGCTCAAACGAGCCTCTGCCCTGAGTAATCTGTCTGATGAACGTCGAGAAGTCACTCATTTCAGCCATCGGCACTTCAGCCTCAACAACCTGCATTCCGTTTTCGGCAGGTGACATACCGAGCACTCTGCCTCTGCGCTTGTTGACTTCGCCCATTACGTCGCCCATATTTGCGTCGGGAACATAAGCCTTAAGACTTCCGATAGGCTCAAGCAGAGTCGGAGAAGCGTTAGGAATACCGTTCTTGTATGCAAGGCTTGCGGCAGTTTTGAACGACATTTCGGAGGAGTCAACGGGGTGATACGAGCCGTCGTAAAGCGTAGCCTTGATTCCAACCGTCGGGTAGCCTGCAAGTACACCCTTCTTGATTGACTCACGAAGTCCCTTTTCAACAGCGGGGAAGAAGTTCTTCGGAACAGCGCCGCCGACTACACGCTCGTCAAATACGAGGTCGTCAGTGTCAAACGGCTCAAATTCAATCCATACGTCGCCGAACTGACCGTGACCGCCCGACTGCTTCTTATATCTGCCCTGTGCAGAAACCTTCTTGCGGATAGTTTCTCTGTATGCAATCTTCTGCTTCTGGAGTGAAGCGTCAACATTGTATTTTGATTTAAGTCTTGAAATTACAACGTCAAGGTGCTGTTCACCGAGTCCCGAAATAAGCATTTCGTGCGTTTCGTGGTTTGTGACAAACTTGATTGTCGGATCCTCGTCGCAAAGCTTTGAAAGCGCCTGAGCAACCTTATCCTCGTCGCCCTTTTTAGCAGGATAAATAGCCATTGTATAGGAAGAAACTGGATAGTCGATGCCGTCAAGCACAACCTTGCGAAGCGGTGAGCAAAGCGTGTCGCCTGTCTTTGTAGACGAAAGCTTGGGAATTGCGCCGATGTCGCCTGCGCCGATGTAATCAACGTCAAGCTGTTTTTTGCCGCACATTGCAAGAATCTTTGTGATTCTTTCCTGTGCGCCAGTGCGCATATTGATAAGAGGAGTATCGGGAGCAACCTTGCCCGAAACGACCTTGATGTAAGAAAGTCTGCCGATAAACGGGTCGGAAACAGTTTTGAAAACGATAGCCGCAGCTGCGCCGTTTTCGTTTACTGAAACCTCAACAGGCTCGCCGTCAATGTCAACGCCGAGTTCGTCACCCTTGTCAGCGGCTGACGGAGCAAGCCACGTAAGGCTGTTGAGAAGCTGGTCAATAGCGAATGTGTTGTGGGCGTCACCGCAGAATACGGGGCAGATTGTGCCGTCCTTAACGCCCTGACTTACGCCGAGGATAATTTCTTCGGGAGTAAATTCCTCACCCATAATGAACTTGTCAAGGAGTTCCTCGCTTGTTTCGGCAACTGCTTCCTTGATAGCCTCACGAAGTCCCTCAAGTCTGCTTCCCATATCGGGGAGAGCAGTAGGCTTTACAGAGCCGTCGTTTGCATATTCATAAGCCTTGTAGTCAAAAAGGTTAACGTATGTATTAGCCTGACCGTCAACGATGTAGGGAACTACAACGGGGCAGACGGAAGGACCGAACGTAGCCTTGAGATTTTCAAATACACGGTAGAAACGAGCGTCCTCGTCGCAAAGACCGTTTACAAAGAACACCTTGGTAAGACCTGCTTTTGTAGCGGCTTCAACAGCCTTTTCGGTGCCGACATTAACGCCGTCCTTGCCCGAAACAACAATCAGAGCAGTGTCGGCGGCACGCATACCCTCTGCAACGCCGCCTGCAAAGTCGAACAGACCGGGAGTGTCGATTAGGTTAATCTTTGTGTTCTTCCACTCTATGGGAGCAACAGCCGTCATAATCGACGCCTGACGTTTGATTTCTTCGGCGTCAAAGTCGAGCATTGTGTTGCCGTCGGCAATTTTTCCGAGACGGTCGCTGACCTTTGAAAGATAGAGGATTGACTCTGCAACCGAGGTTTTGCCGCATCCGCTGTGTCCTGCGAGTGCAATATTTAATATTTTTTTAGCGTCATATTGTTTCAAAAATGAAAACTCCTTTCGTTGTTACAATATATAAAAATCGACGTTATTATATCAGTTTCAACAATTGTATGAATTAAGTCTAAATTATTATATCATATTTGTATAAAATAAACAACCGAAATTGAGCAAAATAAAAAAATTCACCCTTTGCCCAATAGAGCAGAGGGTGAATTGTGCATATTGCTTTTTTTAAAGATTTATTGCTGTAAATAGCATAAATTTATATGTTCGGTTTTGTGCAATTTTACGGTTTACTCGAGAACTGCACCCTGTGCGCCCGAAGAAACAAGCTTTGCATAACGTGAGAGATAACCTGATGTGATTCTCGGCTTTCTGGGAGTCCACGCTGCCTTGCGCTTTGCAAGCTCTTCGTCGGAAACAAGCACGTTGATTGTGTTTGCAGGGATGTCGATTTCGATTGTGTCGCCTTCCTCAATGAGAGCGATAGGACCGCCTACTGCGGCTTCGGGTGAAACGTGACCAATTGCGGCACCTCTTGTTGCACCCGAGAAACGTCCGTCTGTGATAAGTGCAACGCAGTTGCCGAGACCGCTTCCCATAATTGCAGAGGTCGGGTTGAGCATTTC
>DKWR01000050.1:8524-9067 GCA_002491825.1 Ruminococcaceae bacterium UBA7147 | reverse complement strand
CGGGTTGAGCATTTCTCTCATTCCGGGGCCGCCCTTAGGTCCTTCGTAGCGGATAACAACAACGTCGCCCTCGTTGATTTTGCCGTCGTAGATTGCGTTGAGTGCGTCCTCTTCGCAGTCAAATACTCTTGCAAAGCCATTGTGGTGCATCATTTCTTCTGCAACAGCGCTTCTCTTTACAACACAGCCATCGGGAGCAAGGTTGCCCTTTAATACTGCGATGCCGCCTGTTTTGCTGTAGGGATTTTCAACTGTTCTGATAATCTCTGTATTTCTGATTTCGCAACCCTCGATATTTTCGCCGACAGTCTTACCTGTGCAGGTGAGAAGTGAGGTGTTGAGAAGGTTAAGCTTTGTAAGCTCGTGCATTACTGCGTAAATTCCGCCTGCTTCGTTGAGCTCCTCGATGAAGTGCTCGCCTGCGGGTGCAAGGTGGCAGAGGTTTGGAGTCTTTGCAGAGATTTCATTTGCAATGTCAAGGTGCAAATCAATTCCGCACTCGTGAGCGATAGCAGGGAGGTGGAGCATTGTATTTGTTGAACA
>DKWR01000050.1:8013-8226 GCA_002491825.1 Ruminococcaceae bacterium UBA7147 | reverse complement strand
GAGAGCCATATCAACGGTAAGAGCATTCTTGAATGCTTCCTCTGTCATAATGTCACGGGGACGGATGTTGTTCTTGACAAGCTCCATAATCTGCATACCAGCGTGTTTAGCAAGCTGTAAGCGCTGTGAGTAAACAGCAGGAACAGTGCCGTTGCCCTTAAGTCCCATACCGATAACCTCTGTAAGGCAGTTCATTGAGTTTGCAGTGAACAT
>DKWR01000050.1:7418-7689 GCA_002491825.1 Ruminococcaceae bacterium UBA7147 | reverse complement strand
GCCGCAGGTAGGACAGGCGTTGTTTTCGTATTCGCTGAGCTTTTCTTCGTCAATTTCGCCTACCTTAAAGCGGGAAACAGCCTCAGAAACAGTAGAGTAGCTGATTTTCTTACCGTCAACTCTGCCTGCAAGCATAGGACCGCCGCTGACAAAGATTGAGGGAATGTTAAGTCTTGCCGCCGCCATAAGAAGTCCGGGAACATTCTTGTCGCAGTTGGGAACCATAACAAGACCGTCAAATGCGTGTGCCTTAGCCATAGCCTCGGTTGAG
>DKWR01000050.1:6431-7127 GCA_002491825.1 Ruminococcaceae bacterium UBA7147 | reverse complement strand
CTTAGCCATAGCCTCGGTTGAGTCGGCAATAAGCTCACGTGTAACGAGAGAATATTTCATACCCTCGTGACCCATTGCAATGCCGTCGCAGACAGCAATTGCAGGGAAAACTATCGGAACGCCGCCTGCAAGAGCAACGCCCATTTTTACAGCCTCAACAACCTTGTCAATGTTCATATGACCGGGAACGATATCGTTCTTGGAGCTGACGATACCGATTAAAGGCTTTTTGATTTCTTCATCTGTAAGACCTAAAGCGTGAAGAAGCGTACGCTGGGGAGCGGCATTAACGCCGTCCTTTAAAACTGAACTTTTCATTATAATCAATCCTTTCGGTTTATTTGTATCAGGTATTCTTATATACCATTCTATTCTACCATAACTGTATCATAAAATCAACAATTGCTTTTGTTTTTGCTTATGTATTCCAAAAATTCAGGCGTTTTGCTCCAGTATTTCACGCCCCAATTTTCAAAATTCCATTCTTCCATATAGTCATTGCACTCGTAGTCTATGTAATACATTTTTCCGCTCTGCACAATAAAGTTAGTGGGGAAGTAGTCGATGTTTGTGTTCTGAGGGTAGAGCAGAGCGCCCATAGCTCTGACCTGCTCGATATATTCCTCTTTCATTTTGTTCTGCAAAACAAGGTCAAAAATTGTTTCACCCTCAATGTATTCCTTTAAAATGCGTTCG
>DKWR01000050.1:2332-6145 GCA_002491825.1 Ruminococcaceae bacterium UBA7147 | reverse complement strand
TATTCCTTTAAAATGCGTTCGTTTTCAACGTCAACGTCAATCATTTCGGGCATAGCAATTCCGATTTTTTTAAGCCTTTTGTAGTCGTTTATTTCCGCTTGAATTTTATCCCCGAACTGATAGTAGGAGCAGGGTTCGTGGTGAATCTGCTTTAAAGTGTATTTATTTTTGCCGTCTGTTGCAAGATAGGAATATCCTCCCTTGCCCTTGCCGAGCAGTCTGATAATCTCAAATTCCCTGCCGTTTACGCTGAGTGTTTTTTCTTCCATACGAACCTCCTTTAAGCTTCGCTGAGAATATTATAAGCATTCTGAATTTATTTTTCAAGTAAATACGGAATGTTATGGACAATATGACTTTTTTAAATTATAATACAATCAAAGGATAACTCTATTAACAGGGAGGAAATTATGAAAAAGAAAATAATTTCGTTGTTTTTGTGCACGCTGATTGCAGGAGGCAGTGTATCGCTGTTCTCGGTGAATGCGGCTGAAAATGAACAGGAAGCACAATACATACGTGCGGTCGAAAACAACAATCTCTTAACATATTATAACGAAAACGGTGAAGAGGTTGACGTTGATAAGCTCAACAATGACGTTGACGTAAACGAAAGCTCTCTGCCGTCAAAATACGATTTGCGTGATTACAACAGGCTTACGTCTGTTAAAAATCAGGGCAGTGAGGGCTTGTGCTGGGACTTTGCCGCCACTGCGTCAATGGAGTCAAGCATTCTGACAAATCCCGAGCTTTCATCAAAAGAGGGAGATACCCCTTACAAAACGCTCGACCTTTCCGAGCGAGGTAACACGTGGTATATTCATACCAACTTTGACGACGAAAGCTCTCCGCTTTACGGCGACTATATGAATGACCCTCAAAAGGGAAGCGGCGGCGGCAGTGCCGATTTAGTAGCACAGGGATTGTGTGCAGGCTTTGGCGCATATCCCGAAAGCCTTCTGCCTTACGAGCAATTATATTCAGGCTGTCCCGAGGGACTTCGCTATTACTCTGACTATCGTCTTAAGGATTACAGCGAGCTTTCAAAAGACAATGCGCTCATAAAGAAAACAGTAATGGAAAAAGGTGCTGTGGCGATTAGCTACAGTTGCTTTGCGGCAAATACATATATGGTTGACGGAATGCAGTCGTATTACGACAACGGCAATCCGATTGACGGCATTATCGGTCAGGCTCACCTTGTGGTGGTTGCAGGCTGGGACGACAGCTACAGCAAGGAGAATTTTAATCCCGAAATGCAGCCGCAAAGTGACGGTGCATGGCTTTGCAAAAACAGCTGGGGTGAAGAAAATTGCAGTACCGCAGACGGATATAAGGGATATTTTTGGATGTCCTATGAAACGCCTTTAAACTGTGTTGCAAGCTTTGAAATGCAGAGCGTTGATGAATTTGACAATATCTATCAGCATCAGATTACTGCGTTGGCTGGCTTTGATGTTGAGTCAGCCGCAAATGTTTTCACTGCAAAGTCCGACGAAGTGCTGAAGCAGGTTTGCTTGCAGACAATCGGTGCGACTGACGTGAAAATTGAGATTTACAAGCTTAACAGCGGCTTTACTTCTCCGCAGGACGGAACGCTGTTGTCAAGCTTTGACGCTTCATTCGACTTTACGGGAATCCACACTGTGGAGTGCCATGAAAATATTAAGCTTTCCGCAGGGGATAATTTTTCTGTTGTAGTTAAAGGCGAATCCGATATGCTTCTCAATTTCAAGATCAACAGCGAGAACGAGGTTTCAGGCAGAAGCTATTGCATTAAAGACGGTGGCAACTGGACTGACGTTGCCGACAAATGGGAATGTGGATATGCAGTTATAAAGGCGTACACTTCAAATGACGGTGAAGTACGCAGGACAGAGCTTGAAGAGCTTGTAAAGACAGGTGAGGAGCTTACTCCCGATAAAGATGTCAGTGCGGATATTCTTGAGGAGCTTAATGCAAGGCTTAATTCCGCAAAAGAAATATTAAATGATAAAAATGCTACGCAGAACAGCATTGACAACGAATATTGTCTGCTGAAATGCAGTGTTGACAAAGTCGGGAATTTTACCTTCACTGTCAACAGCGTTGATGATTACTGCAAGCTTATTGAAAAAATAGAAGATGACGGCGACATCAATATTAATAAAATTGTACTTGGCGCTGATTTGGACTTCGGCGGAAAAGAAATACGTACGATTTTTAACAAAAATCAGTTCAGCGGAATTTTTGACGGCAACGGTCACAAGATGAGCAATTTTGTGATTAACTCAAAGGAGAATTTTAATTCAGGCTTGTTCGGCGGACTTTACAAAGCAACGGTCAGAAATATTGTTTTTGAAAATTGTTCGGTAATTGCCGAAGACTGCGCAACGCTGATTTCAAATTACTGCACTGACTCTGTAATTGAAAACTGTGATGTGAATAATTGCAAGGTAAATGCAAAATCAGGCGCAATTATTGGTGCGTATCTGTCGGAGTGCAAGCTGACTGACTGCGACATTACAAATGCAAAGGTTTACGGTGTAAACAGTGCAGGACTTTACTTTTTAAACGGCTTTGAAACGACAACCGAAAACTGCACATCAAAAGGCACAGAGCTTTATTCCGAGAATATGGTTTACGACGAAAGTATGACGGTTTCTTTGTTGACATCGGGCGAAGGTGGAGTGCCGAGAATTAAATTGGCAGACGGAAAATGTACGGTAGAAAGCTTCATCGGCAAAATCACCTCTGTCAAGGCTAACGGAAAGCCGTTGTCATATGACGGCAACGCATATGTTGTTGATGAAACAAGCGGAGATATTTATCTTACGCTTACTTGTGATATGTCCGACTGCGGCAATTTCGGCGTTACGGGCGACCTTGAAACAGGCGAGTTATTCCTGCTTAGCTACAGCGGTGATTCACCCGAGATGGTAATTCCCGGGGAGATGTTCGGAAAGACAATTTCAGGCTTTTCAGAGTCCTTCAGCTCTAATATAACTTATTCGGATAAAATTACTTCAGTAACAATTCCGGGGCAAATCAAGAGCATTTCTTCCGGTGCTTTTACGGGAATGCCTGCGCTGAAAAAGGTTGTTGTTGAAGAAGGCGTTGAAAAGCTTGAGGGAGGAGCATTCAGCGAATGTCCTGAACTGACGGACGTAAAACTGCCCGACAGCCTTGAATCAATCGGCAGTTACGCTTTCGGAATTTGTACAAAGCTGAAAAATATTGATTTCGGAAACTCGCTTGTTGAAATCGGTGAAAGAGCATTTTACAAATGTATGAATTTATGTGACATTATCCTGCCCGACAGCGTTAAAAAAATATGTAACAGAGCTTTTTCGCACTGCTCCCTTAAAAGCGTGACGCTTGGCAGAAACATTGAAGAAATCGAGGAAAATGCTTTTGCATTTACCGAAATGTACGAGCTTGAATCCAGAGCAATTATGGTTCCCGACTTTGTGATTAACGGTTATTCGTACACTGCGGCGAAGAGCTATGCAGACAAATACGGCTTGAAATTTGTTGATTTGGAAACGCAGGAAAGAGTTGCAACAGGCGAGCTTTTTGACTACGGTGTGTTTATGAAAGGTGACGTTAATTTGGATGGCACGATAAGCATTTTAGACGTTACGCTCGTTGAAAAATGGATTGTCGGCGACATTGAGCTTTCACCTGTACAACTCTGTAACGCAATTGTAGGTGGTATATTCGGCACAATTGATGTCAGAAATGCTACAGAAATCCAGAAATACCTTGCAGGGCTTAGAGATACGCTTGAGGATACTGCGGCAGGGTGATAACTATAATTTGCCGAGTGCCTCG
>DKWR01000050.1:1458-2044 GCA_002491825.1 Ruminococcaceae bacterium UBA7147 | reverse complement strand
ACTATAATTTGCCGAGTGCCTCGGGTAAATTATCGTTTTGATGAACAATAAATGTAAAACTAAAGCAGGCATCTTTTCGGTGCCTGCTTTGTGTTTACTCTGAAATTATTAATATTGTTTTTGTGCAACGGCGGCGATTACTGTTCTGCCGTGCATTGTGATTCTGCGGTTGTAAAGAAGAATGTTTTTGTTTTCTGCGATTACGTCGTCTTGGTTTCTGCCCGTATCAACATAGAGCTTCCATACATAACCTGTCGGAAGTGCGGGCAGTTCAACGTTAACGTCGTTCCAGTATGCGTTGATTCCGAAATATACAATCACATCAAGTGCCGGATTTTTGCTGTCTGCACCTGCATACATTACGCCAATCATTCGTGTGTTTGAGTCAAACTCGGTGTTCCACGGAATGCAGGAATGTATACTTTCGGGCGGCAGACTGCATGTTGCTTCACGTCTGTTAGCCGTAATAACGTTAAAACGCTTGCGGAATGAAATCATATATTTGAAAAACTCAAAAACATCGTTGTACTTTTCTTTTCTGCTCCAGTCGAGCCACGAAGTAATGTTGTCCTGACAGTAGGCGTTG
>DKWR01000050.1:980-1161 GCA_002491825.1 Ruminococcaceae bacterium UBA7147 | reverse complement strand
ACAGTAGGCGTTGTTGTTGCCAAATTGTGTATTGCAGAATTCATCGCCTGCAAGGAACAGAGCCGCACCACGACTGCACATAAGCGTTGCAAAGGCGTTTTTGCACATCTTACGGCGCAACTCGTTTACATTTCTGTCGCCTGTTTCGCCCTCTGCACCGCAGTTCCAGCTGTTGTTGTCG
>DKWR01000050.1:428-628 GCA_002491825.1 Ruminococcaceae bacterium UBA7147 | reverse complement strand
TGTGCTTTTCGTTGTAGGCGTACATATCGTAAAGGGTAAAACCGTCGTGACAGGTAATGAAGTTTACCGATGCATTGTTGCCCCTGTAAGCAGGGTCGTAGAGATCCTTTGAGCCTGTCAGCCTGTGAGCCGCCGCCCACGCAAGGTTGTCGGCGCCCTTTAAGAATCTGCGCATATCGTCACGGTATTTTCCGTTCCAT
>DKWR01000050.1:0-135 GCA_002491825.1 Ruminococcaceae bacterium UBA7147 | reverse complement strand
GTCACGGTATTTTCCGTTCCATTCTGCCCATCTGTTCCACGAGGGGAAGCTTCCCACCTGATAAAGTCCGCCTGCGTCCCACGCCTCGGCAATCAACTTTACGTTGCTTAAAATCGGATCAAACGCAAGGCTCTT
>DKWR01000035.1 GCA_002491825.1 Ruminococcaceae bacterium UBA7147 | reverse complement strand
TTCCAACGCTAAATTATAGTTTACCTTTCAAAAAGGGATAACTAAATTAGATATTAATATAAGGAAGTAATTTAATGAACGAAAAAGCTTCAAGGCAAAAGCTGCTGCATTACGCCGTAAGCACAATCGGCGGATTTATGGGCGGCTACGCAATTTTCAATCACTGCGACTTTTTCGGCAACGCACAGACTGCAAATTTAATTCACATTGTCTGCAAGATTTTCAGCGCAGATTTTTCGGCACTTGCGTTTCTTGTGCTTGCGCTGATTACGTACATTCTGGGCAACGTGTTCTACGTGCTTGCGGAGAAATTCATCAAGCACGATTTAAGACTGATAAGCCTTGTTATGACGAGCTGTGCGGTGGTGATTATCGGCTTGTTTCCGAATATTGCAAATCACTACATTGCAGTTCTGCCGATACTTTTTGTAATGCCGATTCAGTGGAACGCCTACAGAACGGCGGCAGGCTATGCCAGCGCAACGATTTTTTCTTCAAACAATCTGCGAATTGCCGTAATGTCGCTGACAAGATACATAATTGACAAAGATAAAAAACAGGGCGAACAGGCGAGATTTTACTGGCTGACGCTCCTCGGCTTTCACTCGGGCGTTGCGCTTGCGTGTGTTGCAAGCGTGTTCCTCGGTACAATGAGCGTGTGGTTCTGCTTTGTGCCGATTGCACTTTCCTCGGCGGCGTACCTGTGGCTGAAAGAAAGACAGGTAAAACGCCTTGCAGTCAGATACATTTTAAAAAGAGCATAAGAGGAAAAATTAAAAGGCTATCTCACTAATAAAAGTGAGGTAGCCTCTTTTTATGTATCTCATTATGAAGCGTCTTCGAGATATTTTCCTGCCTTGTAGTCATAGTATATTGATTGTTCGGTGTTTTCGCTGTCTAGATATTTTATTGTCATTAAAGCCGGTTCTGTTTTTTCAAAATCGGCTGTACTGTTAACATAATAAATATTGTTTCGGTGTATAGGTTCTTTTGGAGATGTTTCATTTGGCTCAACTGTTTCTTTATATTCAGCATCTAAGAATATGTCTGACAATTCCCATTCGTCACCACGACCTAAATCTTCACCCCAATCAGCAACATCTTCTTTAGTATAATCGGATTTCAAGTACGCTCTTATTTGCACAGAAGTTATGGTGTAGTTGGAATTATTAGTATAGCTGAACACTGCTCGTTTGCTGTCATTAACCATTGCTTCATCAACAGACCAATCAATATCCTGAATTGTTATTTCGCCACTTTTTTTGTTTTCTGTAGTTTCGGCGACAGTCTGCTCCGAATTTTGAATACTTGTGTCTGTTTGTTCTTTACTGCAAGCTGCCAATGAAAGTATCAGCAGACCGGATAGAATTGCACACATCAATTTTTTCATTTTTTCTCCTCATTTCTTTTTTATGTTTTTTGATATAACAAACTATAGTTATTATATCTAATACACACTATATCACTTTGAATAATAAAATGCAAGTGTTTTATAATAATTATAGGTGATTTTAAATGAATAACTATAGTTTAGGAAACCGAATACGATATTTGAGGTTAAAACATAATTTATCACAAGAGCAATTAGCTTTAAGAGCGGATATAACTACAGCTTATTTAGGACAAATTGAAAGAGATGAAAAAAATCCAACAGTAAAATTGATTGAAAAAATTGCTAATGCTTTGAATATGTCGTTATCTGAATTATTCAGCGACCAAAAATTTGATAATGAATGTACAGATGAGATTTTAAATGATATAATTTTTGAACTTAGTTGCTTGTCTATAGAGGAGAAGCAAGAAGTGTTGCAGATTATCAGACATATTTTAAAATTTAAATTAATCTAAAATTGACAATAATTTTAAAAAACAAATACGTATGACATATAAAAACAGGTCGGACACCGCTTTAATGCGATGTTCCGACCTGTTTTTATACTATTTTTCTTAACTAATCTTTGCTCCTGCGGGCATATCGTCAACGAAGATGACCTTTACGTCCTCACCGCACGTTGCGGCAAGAATCATTCCGCAGCTTTCAACACCGCAAAGCTTTGCAGGCGCAAGGTTTGAAACAAGAATAATCTTCCTGCCCACAAGCTCCTCGGGCTTGTAGTACTTTGCAATTCCGCTTGCTACAGTCCTCTCCTTTACACCGTCAAAAACGGTCAGCTTTAACAGCTTTTTAGCCTTTTTAATCGGCTCGCAAGCCTTTATTTCAGCCACACGCAAATCAACCTTGCAGAAGTCGTCAATTCCAATCTGCGCAATACCCTCAATTTCCTCACGGAGCTTTTTCGTTTCCTCGTCCTCGCCCGAGCTGCTCTTGATGATTGAGTTAAGCTCCTCAATTTCCTTGTCAACGTCAATTCTCGGGAAGAGAGCCTCGCCCTTCTTAACGGTTACGTCAGGGGGCAGAACGCCGAATTTATCTGCATTTTCATATGTTGCGCACTTCTCGCAAGCACCAATCTGTTCGAGTGCCTTCGGCATTGTCGTGGGCATAAATGCAGAGAGCAGAGTAGCGACAATTCTGATTGTGTCAAGCAGGTTGTAAAGCACGGTCGCAAGTCTTGCTTTCTTCGATTCGTCCTTTGCGATAACCCACGGTGCAGTTTCGTCAATGTACTTGTTTGCACGTGAAACAACCTTGAAAATCTCGGCAAGGGCGTTGTTGAGCTGTGTTTCGTCCATAAAGGCGTCAACCCTTGCCCTCAATGCCGTTGCGGTTTCGATTAATTCGTCGTCAAATTCTCCGCTTACACGCTCGGTCGGGAGTGTTCCGCCGAAGTATTTTTCAACCATTGCAACGGTACGTGAAACAAGGTTGCCCAGTCCGTTTGCAAGGTCGGAGTTAATGCGGTTAATCATAATTTCGTTCGAGAACGAGCTGTCTGCGCCGAGAGCCATTTCACGCATAATGTGGTAGCGGATAGCGTCTGCGCCGTAACGCTCGCCGAGAATGAACGGGTCAACAACGTTGCCGAGCGACTTCGACATCTTCTGTCCGTTGAAGGTAATCCAGCCGTGAACGGCAAGGTGCTTTGGCAACGGCAAATCGAGAGCCATAAGCATTGCAGGCCAGATGATTGCGTGGAAACGCATAATGTCCTTTGCAACCATATGAACGTCCGCAGGCCAGTATTTGTCGAACTCGTCAAAAGCTTCGTTCTGATAGCCGAGTGCGGAGATATAGTTTGAAAGTGCGTCAATCCACACGTAAACAACGTGCTTTTCGTCAAAGGTTACGGGGATGCCCCAGGTAAAGCTTGTCCTTGAAACGCACAAATCCTCAAGTCCCGGCTTGATAAAGTTGTTTACAAGCTCAACGGCACGAGTTTTCGGCTGTAGGTAGTCGGTTTCGGTGAGGAGCTTTTCAATTCTGTCGGCAAAGGGAGCCATTTTGAAGAAGTAAGCCTCCTCCTTTGCCTCGACAACCTCACGTCCGCATTCGGGACATTTGCCGTCAACAAGCTGGCTTTCCGTCCAGAAGCTCTCGCAGGGAGTGCAGTATTTGCCCTTGTACTCGCCCTTGTAGATGTAGCCCTTGTCGTAAAGCTCCTTAAAAATTTTCTGCACCGTTTCAACGTGGTAATCGTCGGTTGTGCGGATATATCTGTCGTAGCTGATGTTCATAAAGCTCCACAGGCTCTTGAAAATCTCCACGATTTCGTCAACGTACTGCTTGGGAGTAATGCCCTTTTCGGCAGCCTTCTGCTCAATCTTCAGACCGTGCTCGTCGGTTCCCGTAAGGAACATTACGTCAAAGCCCTGCATTCGTCTGTAGCGGGCGATAGAGTCGCAGGCAACTGTCGTATAGCAGTGACCGATATGCGGATTGCCCGAAGGATAGTAGATAGGCGTTGTGATGTAAAACGGTTTTTTCTTGCACATAGTGTAATTCCTCCCTTGAAATTCAGCAAATGAGCTAATGTGTTATAAATTATATTATAACAATTAAAGGAAAAAAATGCAATATAATTATCCGCTTTGGTACGCTTTTAATCGGTTTTATCGGAATAAAAATAATTTTACGGCATATACTTGAAATAGCCTTTGACGTATGATATAATATGTTTAGGCAAAACGAGAAAAGTAATTTCAATCGGCTCACTTCTTTGCTGGTATGGGAGTGGCAGCAAAGCAAAAACCAACGTTGGCGGACGTTGGTTTTTTTGATATAATATTGGTATCTTATTTCGGGAGGAATAATTATGACCGACTTTATGCAGACCATTTACGTTATATTATGGGGCGTGCTTGCACTGCTCACCTTTGCAATCGGAATCAAGCAAAAAGCTCCTTACGCTTATGTGATTTCAGCCTTTTTTGTGTTTATGACCGTCTGGTATGCGCTTGACACCTACAGCGGAATGGATATGTTTGCAGGCACTTTTGGAATTGTTTTCAAGGTCGTGCTTGTTATTGTTCTTGTTTTATTTGTCGGGGCATATATCCTATCAAGGCGCAGAGGAAACGGAAAATAAAATTTATCGGATACTTTTTAAGCGTTATATTGAATTGAAATTAATTACATATACTACATATTGTTATCAAAATATTTTTTGCGTAAAATATGCGAAAATTCGCAGTTTTTTTTGAAAAACACTTGCGTTTTAAAGGGTTTTGTGGTATTATAATACCCATATGACCGATATTTTAAGGAGGTGGGACAATGCCAAACATTAAATCTGCAAAAAAGCGTGTTAAGGTTATCGCTACTAAAACAGCTCGCAACAAGGCTACAAAATCAGCTTTGAGAACAGCAATCAAAAAGGCTTACATCGCTGTTGACACTAACGCTGACAACAAAACAGAGGCAGTTCGTCTTGCTATCAAGAAAATTGACCAGGCAACAGCAAAGGGTATTCTTCACAAGAATACAGCAGCAAGAAGCAAGTCTTCTCTTGCTAAAAGACTCAACGCTTCAGCGTAAGTCGTTCAAACTAATAACAAAACGCACTTAAAGCAGAGATTTTCTCTGCTTTTTTTGTTTTTCTGTTGACATTTTTATAAAAAGTGATTAGAATATAATTACATAATAAGCAAATAATACTACACTATGGCGTTTAATACTATAATACACTCTTGCGCCCAATGAATTGGAGGATTCAGTATGAAGAATAAAAAATTAGTATGGATTATCGGCATCATATCAGCTGTTGCGGCTATTTCCGCTGCGCTCACCGCTTTCTTTATCGTTAAGGATAAGCAGAAAAAGGACGACGAGGAGCTTATGGAATATCTCGACAGCTCAATCGAATAAGCCGAGTGCCTCGGCACTCAAATCGGGAATAAAGGTCGGGTATAACCGCAAAGTCGGTTGCCCGACTTTTTTGGTTTGGTGAGTGAATTTATGGTTGAATTTGAACTTGAACGTCTGTTAAACGACGCAAAAAATGATGAAAATTTAAAATCAGAGCTGATTAAAACAAAGAGCAGTGAAAACCCTGTTGAGGATTTCTGCAATTTTTGCCAAAACAAAGGCTACAGCGTTACAATCGGCGAGCTTTTAGCCGCAGGTCAGGACTCAAACGACGCCAAGCTTCGCAGTGTAAACGGAGGCGGAGTAAACGGAATTGACGGCTGGGACGACGCATACGAGCAGTTTTTCCTGACGCTTGAATGGACGTGATTTTATGAAAAATATCTACCCGTCTTATTTTGAAAAATTCAAATGTATCGCCGACAAATGCCCCGACAGCTGTTGCAGGGGCTGGGACGTTGTTGTGGACGATGAAACGAATGAATATTACAAAACCGTCGTCGGTGAGTTCGGTGAAAAGCTGAAAAAGCTGACCAAAATCGACGGTGACGGCGACAGAATTTTCGTTTCGCAGAACGAAAGATGTCCGTTCTGGAACAGCGACGAGCTTTGCGACATTTACATAAATCTCGGAGAAGAGCACCTTTGCAAAACGTGCAGGGAATTTCCGAGGATTACGCAGGACTACACCGCATTTTCGGAGCATCTTCTCTCCTTTGCTTGCCCCGAGGCGGCTCGGCTGATACTTGCAACCGACAATGCATATGGTGATTTTACAAATTACGATTCGGACTTTTCGGACTGCGGCTACAATGCAGACCTTATGCGTTTTCTGCTTAACGCAAGAGAGAAACTGAAGGGTATTTTTACAGACAAAAGCCTGCCGTTTTCGGGCAGGCTGAATGTTGCTGTGCAGTTTTGCGAGAGGGTGCAGAATGCGATTGACGATTTCGATTACAGCGCCGACATTCCTGTTGACAAGAGCTGTAAAGAGAATATAATTCACAAAAAAACATCGGAAGATATATTAAATGCGCACAAAGAGTTTGACATTATGACTGACGAATGGAGAGAAATTCTGTGCAAAGCATCAGGACACGCAGGCGAGCAAATCCCCGAAAGGTTTGACGATTTGTTCGAGCGTATGGCGCTTTACTACATTTACAGATATTTTCTCACCGCCGTTGACAGTATGGACGTAATGTGCACCGCAAAGCGGATATACTGCGCATATGTCGTAATCGGCGGTGCGCTCCTGACAGGCGAATACGAGGCTGAAAAGCTTTTTTGCCTTTACTCAAAGGAGGTTGAACACTC
This sequence comes from Ruminococcaceae bacterium UBA7147, assembly GCA_002491825.1. GTDB lineage: Bacteria > Bacillota > Clostridia > Oscillospirales > Acutalibacteraceae > Ruminococcoides. Next base: position 2,543 of record DKWR01000035.1, on the reverse strand, counting down.
CTACGAAAACTCCGATTGTTTCAGCACAAATCAGTCTTGATAATATAGGATATATCCTATATAATGAAAATACAGCATTTGGTGCTGTATATATGAGTTTTAATGATATTACAAGGATTTTTTATTTCTTTGTTATCGGACAAAAAATAATTCTTACAAACGGTTTTGTCAAGAAAACGCAGAAAACTCCAAAATCTGAAATTGAGTTAGCCAAGAAATACAGAAACGATTATCTGAACAGAGAGGAGAATTGATTATGTCTAAAAATTTCAGAGAAACTTTGAATGAAAGATTGAAAGATGAAAAGTTCAAATCCGAATATGATGCCTTAGAGCCTGAATATCAGCTAATCAACGCTATACTTGATTCAAGAAAAGAAATGAATATGACTCAAAAACAGCTTTCCGAAGCAACCGGAATTGCACAGGGCGACATCAGTAAAATTGAAAACGGCTGTGCAAACCCGTCCTTGAAAACAATCGAAAGAATTGCCGAGGGAATGGGCAAAAAACTAAAGCTTGAATTTGTTTAATTTAACGCAACACCAAAAAGGTCGGAGCACCGTTTTACAGCGATGTTCCGACCTTTATTTTCATTTTATACGAGGTACTCGACTTACCAGCGAGTGTTTACCTCTGACTTAAAATTTGCGTGTTTTTTCTTCTTTGCGCAATATCTTGTGTATCTGTTCGACTTTCTGTCACGGAGCATAAATACTGCGGCAAGTGCGCCGAAGATAACAGCCACAAGAACAAACCAGAGCCAGATATTTGCCGTTCTCTTAACCTGAGCCGTTGCGGCGGAGGGAATTACTGCCGACGCATTTGAAAGAGCCTTCTTTGTAACCTTGTTTGTCTTTTTAACAACATCTGTTGCAGTGTCAGTGTAGGTCTGATTCTGCTCGTTTGTGATAATCAGCTCCGTGGGGCTTGTTGTAAACGGCATCTGTACGGGACCGGATTCAACTGCCGTTGTTGCCGACTGTGCCTGTGTTTCTTCCGAAGGATTGGGGTTTGAAACAGCGTCTGCGCTGAAAAGCAATTTGTAGGTTTCTTCGTCAACAACGCCTGTTGCTTCAAGTCCGTTTGCAAGCTGGAAATTCATTACCGTCTGAACAGTGTAATCTCCGTAATAGCCTGTGGGGTCGATGTCGAAGTATTTAAGCTGTGCAAGCTTTCCCTGTATTGCCTTAACGTCGTCGTTTTCGTCACCGCTCTTATACTCGTTTGACTTTGTTTCCTCTTCGGACTTCTTTTCTTCGTCCTTCTCCTCATCTGCGGGAGCAGTTGTTTCTTCAACCTTCGGTGCGTAAGGAGCGTCGTCCGAATAGAGCACGTCACGGTCAGAGCCTGCTATACCGTCAACGGTAAGTCCTGCCGCTTCCTGAAATGCTCTGTAAGCCTTTTCCGTTGCGTCGCCGAAGTTGCCGTCAACTGCGCCTGTGTAGTAGCCGAGCTCTGTAAGACGGTTCTGAATCTTCTTTACCTCTTCACCTGTTGAGCCGTTTCTCCACGAAGTGGGCTTGCTCTGTGATGAAGAATTGTTTGATGAATTATTTGATGAATTATTTGATGAACTGTTTGATGACGAGCTGCTTGATGTGTCAGAGGGAGTCTTACTTGAGCGTCCCTTTGAGTCAAAGTAATATGTAGTACCGTCAATTGTTCTTGAAGTATTTGTTATGTACTCGCCGTTTTCATAATAGTAATAGTCGCCGCTGAATTTTTCCCAGCCGTTTGTGGGATAGCTTACAGCCGCAAGCTTGAACCAGTATGTCCAGCCGTTGTATGCACCGTAAACGCTTTCGTAGCACATATCGTATGCGTCACCTCTTGCGTCAACCTCCATACCGTTGCCTACATAAACGCCGACGTGACCGGGACGCCATAGACCGAGACCGTGAACGTTAGGAATACCGCTGCTTACAGAACCCCTTGCCGTTGCCGTATTAAGCTGTGGGTCGCCGCAGCGCTCGCCGCCGCAGTAGGAATAGATAAGACCCGAACAGTCAACAGCACCGGGAGTTGAGCCGCCGTAAACATAAGACCAGCCTTCATAATATGCGTTGAGTGCCCATTCGGCAAGTCCTGCGCCGGTGCCGCTTGCACCTGCCGAAAAGGCACCCCCGAATACGCATACGCTTGAAAGCGTAAGAATACTCAAAATAATTGCAGTAAGTTTTTTTATTCTCTGCATTTTAAAAACCTCCGGTTATTGATAACAAGTATCATTTAGTAACTTTTTAACCGAGAAAATTACAAACTCGGTAACAGTTATTTACAAATTTGTAATTATTATAACACCGTTGTTTCAAAAAATCAACCCCAAACGCTGATTTTTTTGCGTTTGGGGCAATTTAATGCAGAGTGTTCAAAGTATTGTTCGATTTCAGAAAGAAAAATAAACAAAATTGTTACAAATAGTTCAATTATCAATTAACAATGTACAATTAACAATTAAGGTCGAGCGGAAAAGTCAGTTTGTTTGGATAAAATTGAAGCCCGAATTTTAAGTTGATATATAGGTAACGTTTCGGGACGGCA
>DKWR01000064.1 GCA_002491825.1 Ruminococcaceae bacterium UBA7147 | reverse complement strand
CACGGCGTGCCGTGTCCGCAGTGGCAATCAAACTTTACCCATTAACCTATAGTTATAGAGGACAACAAGCCTTTCCGTAGGGGACGGCTTCCCAGACGTCCCATTCACAAAAATTGCAACGCAATTTTTGTGTGGACACGGCTCGCCGTGTCCCTACGTCAACGTTGCTATAATTCCAACGCTAAATTATCGTTTATCTTACCAAAGCGGATAGCCTGAATTCAAATAATCATATTTCAAATTTTACTCTAATATAATTAAAAGGAAACCTATACAAACTACGGAGGAATTGCGATGACTGAAATGCCAAAGGCAAAAAAGCACACTCTTATGCTTGACAACAGGGCAAAGCTTGTTATGACAGGCGTGGAGGACGTAAACGGCTTTAACGAGGAAACCGTTTCGGTAAAGACAAGTTGCGGTACTCTTATTATCAAGGGCGAAAAACTGCATATCGACAGGCTTAATCTTGAAACAGGCGACGTTTCAATCGACGGCAAAATCAATGCTGTTCAGTACATCGGAAGCGATATGTCACGTTCAAAGCTTTCAAGACTTTTCAGATAATGCAGGTGTTTTTGTGGAGCTTACTTTTGCACAACAATCAACGGCTTTTCTGTTTTCGCTGTTGCTCGGACTATCTCTGGGAGCGTTTTACGAGGCGATACGGTTCATAAGAAGCTGCTTTAATTTCGGTAAAGCAGGAGTGATTATTTCAGACACTCTTTTTATGCTTTGCTCATCAATTGCACTGTTTTTATTCTCGCTTGCATTTCTGCTCGGCTTTGTTCGGATTTATGTAATTGCTGGGTGTTTTCTTGGATTTTTGTTCTTCAAACTCACCGTCGGGCGTTTACTTGCAAAAGCCTACTGCCCTGTTATTTCTTTTTTCAGAAAAATATCACGAAAGATTCGCAAGAAAATCAAAAAAATTACAAAAAAGCTATTGAAAAATGGATACAACATATTGTATAATATCATTAAGAAGATAAGAATATTTGGAAAAGTGCCGCAATCTGCGGCTGACGATATAAGGGTTATGGATAGCAATGAAAAAGAAAACAAATCGTTCAAGAAATTTTCAGGCAGTTCAAAATCCCGAAAACACAACAATAAAGGAAATAAAGCCTGAAAAGAAAAGAAAAAAACGTTACCTTCTGCTTTACCTTGCAATCATCGGTTTTGCGTTTTACGCAGTTATTACAATCATCAATCAGAATGTTCAGATTGCAGACAAAAAATCACAGCTCAAGGATTTGCAGCAGCAGATTAACGTTATTGAAATACAAACGCAGTATTTGCAGAAGGTTCAGGGCTACAAGGGCGACGAGCTTTCTGAATATATGGAAAAAATCGCTAAAGAGGAGCTTGGCTACATAAGTGAGGGCGAAAGAATTTTTATTAATGTAGCAGGCGACTGAATAATGCATAATTCATAATGCATTATTCATAATTAAAAAAGGGTAGAATATTTTTAAGGGGTAATAATTTTTTATGGGTATCGAAGTCGGAATGATTTTGGAAGGCAAAGTATCGGGAATTACAAAATTCGGAGCATTTGTTGATTTGCCCGATTCCAAAACGGGTATGGTACATATCTCGGAGGTTGCACCGACATTCATTAATGAGATAGGCGATTATGTTAAAATAGGACAAACCGTCAAGGTTAAGGTTCTCGCTTTGAACGACGGCAAAATCAGCCTGTCAATGAAGCAAGCTTTGCCCAAGGAACAGCAGAAAAAGCCGCAAAAGCAGAACAGGAGCAGACAGCCGTATAAGCCTGCTCCGCCCGTAACGTCACCGGGAAGCTACGAGTGGCAGAGTTCACAGAAAAGCTCTCCGTCATCGTTTGAAGATATGATGTCAAAATTCAAGCAGACAAGCGAGGATAAGATGTCTGACCTCAAGCGGGGCGGTGAAAGCCGTGGCTACAGCCGCAGAGGCAACGGCAACGGCAGAAAATAAATCGGCGAAAGCCAAAGACGTTCCCGCAAGGGAAAACAAAATTAATACAGGGAGGCAAATTTATGAAGATTACCTACACAGCAAGAAAAGTAAACCTCAGAGATAATTTCAAAGAAAGAGCAGAGAAAAAACTGCTGAAATTTGGAAAGCTGTTTTCAGAGGATGCGGCTGTAAACGTAGTTGTCACCCTCGAAAAGAACCGTCAGACCGTTGAAATAACAATCAGAGATAACGGTATGGTATATCGTGCCGAGAGCACTATGGAAGAAATGAACGACGCTCTCGACAGGGTTGTTGACATACTTATGCGCCAGATTCGCAAGAACAAGACAAGGCTTGAAAAGAGAATCAAAACAGGAAGTATCGAAGATTTCGTTATGCAGAATTCCGAAGCTGACGAGCTTGAGGACGATGAATACAAGGTTGTTCGTAAAAAGCAGGTTATTATAAAGCCAATCAGCGTTGACGAGGCTATTCTTGAGATGAATATGGTCAACCACAATTTCTTTATGTTTATCAACGCAGAAACCGACGAGGTGAATGTTGTTTATAAGCGTGCCGACGGAAACTACGGCTTGCTTGAGCCTGCCGCCGACTAAACGACGATAATTAAATTTCAGAGGGTATCGGCAAAACCGGTACCCTTTTTAATGCGTAATTTGGAGGTTATATGAAACTGAATTTTTCTGCTCCGTGCATTTTCGGGCTTGAGGGAATATGCGCAAACGAGCTTAAATATCTCGGCATTGAAAACGTGAGAGCCGAAAACGGCAGAGTGCTGTTCTCGGGCGACTTCAACACGCTTGCAAGGGCGAACATAAATTCACGCTACGCCGAGCGCATACAGATTCTTCTTGCCGAGTTCGAGGCACGTACCTTTGAGGAGCTGTTTGATAACGTGAGCAAAATTGAATGGGAAAGCTTCATCGGCATTTCAGATGCATTTCCCGTCAAGGGCAGGTGCTTAAATTCAAAACTTATGAGCGTTCCCGACTGTCAGAAAATCATCAAAAAGGCAGTTGTGTCACGACTTTCTAAAAAATATATGCTCTCGTGGTTTGAAGAAACAGGCTCACTGCATCAGATTCAGTTCTTGATTCTGAACGACAGGGTGAGCGTTATGCTCGATACCTCGGGTGCAGGACTTCACAAAAGGGGCTACAGAGCAGAATCAAACGACGCTCCTATTAAGGAAACGCTTGCCGCCGCTATGGCGGAGCTTGCAAGGGTACGACCGAATCATTTTGTGTGCGACCCTATGTGCGGAAGCGGTACGATAGTGATTGAATCGGCTATGAAAGCGCTGAATATTGCTCCCGGTGTGAACAGATATTTTGCCTGCGAAAGGTGGAGCTGTGTTCCGAAAAAGGCATTTGACGAGGAACGTGAGCTTGCACGCTCAAATGTGAGAACTGACATCGCCTTTCACGCAGAAGGCTCGGACATTGACAAGTCTGCTCTTGAAACGGCAATTCACAACGCAGAGCTTGCAGGCGTTGCCGACAGGATAAAATTTTTCGAGCGTGACATAAACGACTTTGAGTTCAGTGAAGATTATCAGACGGTAATCACCAATCCGCCCTACGGCGAACGACTGCTCGACATAAAGTCGGCAGAGGAGCTGTACAGGGTTATGGGGCAAAAGTTTATCCGCTCAAGAGGCAAAAGCTACACAATCATCACGCCCGACGATGACTTTGAAAAGATATTCGGCAGAAAGGCTGACAAGCGAAGAAAGATGTACAACGGCACGCTGAAATGTCAGGTGTATATGTATTTTAAGTGATAAAGCTAAGGGGAAGCGCGATATTATGCTTCCCCTGTTTTTATTTTTTCAAATGGCACGAGCCGCTCATAGGACAGTTTGAACAACCGCACCCGCAGGCGGATTTCCCCTTTTTCCTGTTTCTCACCGTTGAGATTATAATTGCGGCAACTACTGCAACTATTATAAGTGAAATAATTATTGTAGATAAGTTCTGATAAATCCAAGCAAGCATTTTAGCCTCCTGTTAATTTTATTGGGTCATTCCTTTTAGCAGATAAACGATAATTTGCCGAGTACCTCGGCGGGCAAATCGAGTGGAAAAGTCGGTTTGTTTGGAGAAAATT
>DKWR01000045.1 GCA_002491825.1 Ruminococcaceae bacterium UBA7147 | reverse complement strand
TCCAACGCTAAATTATAGTTTATTCAACAATTATTTTCTGAAGTGTTGTTGCATCCAAAACATTTACTGTGCCGTCCTTATTGCAGTCAGCCTTTTTAACCTGTTCGTCTGTTAGCTCTGCAAGGCTTACGGCATACTTCTGAATGAGCGTACAATCAACAATGTTCAGAACACCGTCACCGTTTACATCATACATAAGGCTTTTAACGTCCGACATATCGTAGAGAGAGGTCTTGCCGTTTTTAACTCTGTTGTAGGATACGAGCGCATAATATGCCTGCTCGGTTGCCATCTGATTATATCCGCTGCCCTTAACGTGCGCAAAGCCGTTTTCTACTGAAAACTCCATAATTGCGTCAATCAGTGTGTTGCCGTTTTTGATAAAACGCTTGTCTGTATCGGCATCAATTCCGAGGCTTGAAAGTGCAGTGAGCACCTGTGCACAGCTTTCAACGCTCACCGTACCCCAAGAAGCCACTCCGCCGTTGTCCTGTTGAGAGGCCGACAGAACGTCAAGTGCCTTGTCAACGGCAGTTTTTACATCTGTATTTTTGCGGTAATACGGAGCGAGTGCCTGAATAGCCATACCTGTCATATCAGGGTCAGCCGTACTTCCGAAGAATGTCCAGCCGCCGTTTTCAAGCTGATTTTCAAGAATGTAATTAATAAGATTCTCACGTGTTGTCTGTGTTGCTCCGTCACCTGCTGACGGAATTTCGTAATTGTATGTATCAAGTGCAATCAGCGCATAAACTGCTCCGTTAAGTCCCTGGTAGGTTACAAAATCGAAGTCTGCAAGCGGCTCAATCAGGTTGTAGCCTGCAACGTCAGTTACATCCTTACCGATTGCAGAAAGTGCAATAATCACCCTTGAATTTTCTGTTGATTTTCGTGCATCAAGCTTTGCACTGCCGTTTTCTTTGACATAACTTACAAAGCTTGAATAATAGCCGTCTGAAAGCTCGCTTGTGATTTTTCCTGCTCTTGCAAGTCCGAGCACACGCCACTCATTGCCTGCTGTGGGAACGCCGAGTGAAAGCAAGTAATCGGCTGTGCTGTCAAGCTTTTCTGCGACCTTGTCGTTGACCTTTACATTGATTGTGTAAACGTTTGCACCTTCGCTTTTGTTCATTGAATGCCATGCAGGGTCGCCGACTGCAACGTAAATTGTGTCGCCGTCCTTAACGTCAATTGCTGATGAACGCTTGTACTCCGAGCCTTTTACTGTAGGAGTGTACTCGTTTTTGTATGTTCTAACCTGATAATTTTTGTTTACAGCAGTCGGAGTTACAACCACGCCAGTTTCACCGTCAAGAGTGAGTGTGTACTCATTTGTTGAGGAAGAAAACTCGGGAGTAAGTGTACCGTTATCAAATGTAAGAGCTGCAAGTGAAGTATCGTTGCTGTCCCAAAGGCTTCCTACATCTGCCCCCCACGCATTTGAGTAGACAAAGCAGAGCTCGTCACCGCTTTCAAGAGTGCCGTTTGCAACGCTGAAAGCACCGTAACCCTCGTCGGCAAACCAATCGTTGATTGTACCCATCCAGCCGCTCATATAGCCTGCGCCACCTGCTTTGAGTCCGTTGATTTCGGTAACGTAGTTGCTTTCTGCGCCTGTCTGTGTGTAACCCTTGCCCTCAAGAGCGGAAACGAGTACGCTCATCATTGTTGAAGAGTCGTCGATGCTTATCCACTCATCAAGCAGAGTGCCGTCCCAGACTGCACCGTCAGAAGTTGAATATACTTCATTTTTTACGGTTACTCTCACCCTGTCGGTATCGGCGGCGTTTGCGGTGAACGACACTGTAAAGAGTGCTGACACCATAACTGCCGCAAGCAAAAGTGAGGTTAGTTTTTTGATTCTTTCTTTCATTATAATCACCTTTCCTATGGAAGCACTGATTAAATCGTTTGTGCATATTGCGCCGTCAGATTTTTCGTAAGATTGGACAAATAAACCGCAGTAATGCTTGACGCATTACGAGGATTTTTTGGACAAGCTGACGGAAAATATGCAAGCAAGATGTGCAAACAACTTATCTGTGTGATTTATTCAGTGGTTCCATATATATTAGAGGGCACAAAAAAGTGCCTTCCTCAAAAGGAAAGCACACCAAGATGATCCGGCAAAGTGTATAACACAAATGCAAGATTAATGTCGGCTGCTTTTCTCCTTTGTCCGAGATTGCAAAACCAAGGAAACGGGATGCGATCTGACTTATGACAGCAACTAATTAATAATATTGCTTGTCAAATACAGTAATGACTGTTGTTTCGGATTCTCACCGAATTCTCAATTATCCGATTAAATTTCGGAACCGTTTCCTGTCAGGGGCGACCACGCAAAGTCGCCCCTGCTAATATTTTTAATTATTCAAAATGCCATTTTATGCCGTCTTTTGTATCCTCAACGACGACCTTCATTTCTTTGAGCTTATCTCTGATTGCATCGGCTGTTGCCCAGTCCTTTTCGGCACGAGCCTTTGTCCTCTGTGCAATCAAAGCCTCAATTTCTGCGTTTGCTTCGCTGTCGCTGTCAGCGAAATTTTCTTCCTCTGCGCCGATAAGTCCGAGCGAAAGTACCTTGTCAAACTCCGAGATTACATAGAGCTTTGTAGCGTCATTTGTATCAGCCTTTAAAGCGTCGTAAACACAGGTAAGACCAAGTGAAGTGTTCAAATCATTGTCGAGAGCCTCTTTGAATGAAGCGATAAGCTCCTCTGCCTTTGCATTGTCAACCTCGCCGTTTCTGTCGAGTGACGATATTCTCTTGACAAGCTTGTCGTACGCTTTTGCGGTATTGTCAAGACTGTCGTACGAGAACGTAAGCGGCTTGCGGTAGTGGCTTTGCAGGCAGAACATTCTGTAGACAAGCGGATTGTAGCCCTTGCTTTCGAGCAGTGAAACGGTGAGGAAATCACCCTTTGACTTACTCATCTTACCCCTTGCGTCGTTGAGGTGAAGAACGTGGAACCAGTACTTACACCACTTATGACCGAGGAACGCTTCACTCTGTGCAATTTCGTTTGTGTGATGCGGGAATGCGTTGTCTATTCCGCCGCAGTGAATGTCGAGGTACTCGCCGTTGTGCTTGCAGCTTATGCACGAGCACTCAATATGCCAGCCGGGATAGCCGAGTCCCCACGGGCTTTCCCATTTAAGCTCCTGCGACTCAAACTTTGACTTTGTAAACCAGAGCACGAAGTCAGCCTTGTTGCGCTTGTTTTCGTCCTCCTCAACGCTGTCACGAACACCGACTGCTAAATCTTCTTCATTCATATTTCCGAAAACGTAGTAAGAATCAAGCTTTGAAGTATCAAAATATACATTTCCGCCTGCGATATAGGCGTAACCCTTCTCGAGCAGAACAGAAATCATATTGATAAAGCTATCAATGCAGTTTGTTGCAGGCTCTACAACGTCGGGACGTTTGATGTTGAGCTTTTCGCAGTCAGCAAAAAATGCGTCAGTATAGAACTTTGCAATTTCAAGAACTGTCTTATGCTCACGCTTTGCGCCTGCAAGCATTTTGTCCTCGCCTGTGTCTGCGTCGCTCGAAAGGTGGCCTACGTCTGTGATATTCATAACACGGTTTACGTCATATCCCGAAAAACGCAGGTACTTTTCAAGTACGTCCTCCATAATATATGTGCGGAGATTGCCGATGTGCGCATAGTGGTAAACGGTGGGGCCGCAGGTGTACATATTGACCTTACCGGGGGTATGAGGAACAAATTCCTGTTTTGTCTGTCCGAGAGAGTTATATAAAATCATATTGATTACTCCTTGCTGTTGACTTTTTTTAATTCTTCTATCTGCTCGTTGAGCTGATTAATTTTGTGTTCAAGATTGCAGAGCGCAAGCGCAACGGGGTCGGAAACGTGAATCTGGTCGAGCGTTTCGCTCCTGATTCCGTTGACCTTTACAACCCTTGCAGGGACGCCTACGGCGGTTGCGTTTGCAGGAACTTCACTCAGCACAACTGCGCCTGCGGCAATTCGTGCGTTATCGCCCACGGTAAACGGACCGAGCACCTTTGCGCCCGAGCCGACAAGCACGTTGTTGCCGAGAGTCGGGTGACGCTTGCCTGTGTCCTTACCCGTACCGCCGAGGGTTACGTTCTGATAGATAGTGCAGTTGTCGCCGATAACCGTAGTTTCGCCGATTACAACGCCCATTCCGTGGTCGATAAAAAGACCTTTGCCGATTGTTGCGCCGGGGTGAATTTCTATTCCCGTCTTGTGACGGCTTCGCTGTGAAATCCAGCGTGCAATGAATTTTAAATTGTGTCTGTAAAACCAGTTGGCTTTTCTGTGCGACCGTACCGCCTTGAAGCCCGAATAGAGGAAGAACACCTCTGCCCTGTTCCTTGCGGCAGGGTCACGCTCAAGAACGGCGTTAAGGTCGGATTTGAGTGTTCTGAACAAATTATCACTTCCGAACGGTTTTTTACTTTATAGGATATTGCTCCGAAACGTTCGGGCAAATAAGGTTTATTAATATGAAGCTGTCTGCTCGACTTTTACATTTCAGATATAAAGCGCTTGTTTTCTATAATATAGATAATGCCCGAAATTGCGGCAAAAATTGTTGAAATCCAGATTAAAGCCTCTCCGACTGCAAAGAAAACAATGCTAAGTGTATCGGAAAGTCCCGACGGGAACGCAAAGCCGACTGACGGCAAATCAAGCACAAGCTGCATCAAAAGAATTGCGATTATTGCAATCATCTGTGAAACGGTTTTAATTTTGCCGAAAATGTTTGCCGCCACTACCTTGCCTTTTGAGGCGGAAATAAGTCGTATTGACGTTACGGAAAACTCCCTGAACAAAACAATTATTACGGCTACGCAGTCGCAGTAACCGTTCTGAACAAAGCAAAGCAACGCCGCCAGCACAAGAATTTTGTCGGCAAGCGGATCTGCAAACTTTCCGAAATCTGTTACAAGGTTATTTTTTCTTGCAATTTTGCCGTCGAGCATATCGGTCAGCGAGGCAATTACAAATATTATCAGTGCGACAAGGTGATGAAGCGGAAAATCAATCAGCATTGCCGCAACGAAAAACGGAACGAGAATTATTCGTCCTACTGTCAGTTTATTGGGTAAATTCATTTTGTTACCTCAGTTTTCTATATAAATTCAATTTATGTATTGCCAAAACGTAAATTGTTTTACCTCTTTTTGTAAACAACAATTTCGGGTGAAGTACAGTTTTCGCCGTATTCACATACCAGAATAAAATCAAGTCCTGCAACCAAGCCGAAGCATTTTATTAACTCGCCGTCGTTGAACTCACATTCTACCTGATTTCCTAAATAAATATCGTTGTCATCAAGCAGTTTAACGGTTTATCCGTAACCGCAATTATTGCAGTCGGCACCGCATATTGATTTCATATTTACCTGCTTTCTTTGCTCATACTCGCTCACCGACAGGGTCGCAACCCATATAGTCTGTGATTTTTACCTTTACAAAGTCGCCTGCCTTTGGCTTTTCGCCGTTGCAGGTAAAGAACACACAGCCGTCAACCTCGGGTGCGTCGGCGTAGGTTCTGCCGAAAAAGCACTCTGCAAGCTTGTCGTAGCCCTCAACGAGGACTTCAACCTCACTTCCAACAAGGCTTTCGCAATACTCAGCCATAACGCTCTGCTGGTGCTCCATAATTATATCGGCACGCTTTTGCTTTACGTCATCGTCAATCTGATTTTCCATAAGGGATGCCTTGGTGTCCTCCTCCTTTGAGTAAGGGAAACAGCCGAGCCTTTGGAACTTAATTTCTGCGGCAAAATCTGCAAGCTCCTCAAACTGCTCCTCGGTTTCTCCGGGGAAGCCTGTTATAAAGGTTGAACGGAAAATCACGTTCGGGATTTTTGATTTTATTTTGCCCAGCAACGCTGTAAGGCTTTCTCGGTTGCCTCGGCGGTTCATATTCCTTAAAACCTCGCCGTTGCAGTGCTGAAGCGGAATGTCAATATATTTTACAATCTTGTCTTCCTCTGCGATAACGTCGATAAGCTCATCGGTCACTCTGTCGGGATAGCAGTAAAGTACCCTTATCCACTTTAAGCCGTCAATTTTGCAAAGTCGCTTTAAAAGCTTTGCAAGGTACGGCTCGCCGAACAAGTCCTCGCCGTAGCGTGTGGTGTCCTGTGCAATTACGTTAAGCTCCTTAACTCCGTTTGCGGCAAGCTGTTCTGCCTCTTTTATGACATCATCGGGCTGTCTGCTTCTAAAATGTCCTCTGATAAGCGGAATTGCACAGTAGGTACAGCAGTTGTCGCAACCCTCCGCAACCTTGAGATATGCTGTGTAAAAAGGTGTTGACTGAATTCTGCCGCCCTCCATAGGGAGAAGCGATTTATCAGGAAAAAGCTCGGTCTTTTTGCCGTTTAGCGCTTCAAGAACAACGTCGGCAATCTTCTGATTTGCGCCGATTCCTATTGCGGCGTCAACCTCGTAGAGTTGTTTTGTAATTTCATTTTTATATCTCTCGGCAAGACAACCCGTCACAACAATCGCCTTGATTGTGCCCTCCTGCTTTAGCTTGCCGAGCTCGATTATCTCGTCAATGCTCTCCTGCTTTGCAGAGTCGATAAATCCGCAGGTGTTTACTATCACTGCGTCAGCGTCCGCAGGGTCATTTACAATTGTAAAGCCTTTGTTTTTCAGCGTGAACAAAAGCATTTCGGCGTCAACCTGATTTTTTGCGCAACCAAGCGACACTATGCCGACTTTATAATTCATATGCAGTCTTCCTCTGTGTATTCTTCAAATACGGCATGAATATCGTCAAAACGGTAGCCGAGCCGTTGCAGAGCCGAAAACGCCCTGCGTTTTATCTTTTCGTCATTTAAATTTCTGTATTTTTTCTCGATAACTTCACGAATCTGCTCTCTCTCGTCAATGTCGATGGTTTCAAGAATTTCGTCTGAAAGCTCTCTGTCGATTCCCTTTCTTGCAAGTTCAAAAGCTGCGGCTGTTTTTGACATATGCTTTGTAAAAAGCAGTTTTCTTGCGTATCTTTCGGCAAACACTTCGTCGTTTACAAGACCGAGTTCCTCCATACGCTCAACGGCTTTTTCGGCACTTTCTTCGTCGCAGGTGCGCCTGATTTTGTCGGTAAGCTCCTTTTTGGAGTGGTCACGATAGGAAATCAGCCAGAGCGCCTTTTCCTTTGCCCGTCTTTCGTTGCTGAGGTTGATTATTTCGTGCAAATCGTCATCGTCAATTTCTCTGCCGACGTCAAATCGGTTTTCAATAAGCGTGCGTGTATCGAGGTTCATTACAAATTCACCGTCAATATACAGCGCACTCATCGCCTTTTTTCTCGGCTCAATAGCAGTAATCAACATCAGTCGTCAACTAAAACGTCAATTTTGGTACTGCTCTTTTTTGCACTTTCGGCAGGAGCTTCGTTTGCCGACGGCTCTGCCGCTGGAACTTCAGTGATTTTTGCCTTTGGAGCAGGCTTTTTGCGTGCGTAGAGCTTGTCGATATTTTCCCACAATTCGTCCTCAATCTGCTTTGCAAGCTCCTTGTCGGTCTTTAAAAGCTCCTTGACCTTGTCACGTCCCTGTCCGAGACGGTTGCCCTTGTAGCTGAACCATGCGCCTGCTTTCTGGACAATGTCAGCCTTAACAGAAAGGTCGAGCAGCTCGCCCTCACGAGAGATTCCCTCGCCGTACATTATGTCAAACTCTGCCTCTCTGAAAGGCGGAGCAATTTTATTCTTAACTACCTTTGCCCTTGTGTGAGAACCGATAATTTCGCCGTTCACCTTGATTGCTTCGGCCTTTCGTATATCAATTCGCACCGAGCTGTAGAACTTGAGCGCACGTCCGCCCGTTGTAACCTCGGGGTTGCCGTAGACAACGCCTACCTTTTCACGGAGCTGGTTGATAAAGATTGCAACGCAGTTTGACTTTGAAATTGCGCCGGCAAGCTTTCTTAACGCCTGCGACATAAGTCTTGCGTGCAAGCCTACGTGGCTGTCACCCATTTCACCCTCAATTTCAGCCTTCGGAACAAGAGCCGCAACCGAGTCGATTACGATAACGTCAATTGCGCCGCTTCGGATAAGAGCCTCGGCAATTTCGAGAGCGTCCTCACCTGTGTCGGGCTGTGAAACGAGAAGTGAGTCAACGTCAACGCCGAGAGCCGCCGCATAGGTGGGGTCAAGAGCGTGTTCAACGTCGATAAACGCAACGTTGCCGCCGTTTTTCTGTCCCTCTGCAATACAGTGGAGCGAGAGCGTTGTTTTACCCGAGGATTCCGGTCCGTAGATTTCAACTATTCTTCCCTTGGGAAGTCCGCCTATTCCGAGCGCAATGTCAAGCGACAAAGAGCCTGTTGAAATATGGTCAATGCTCATATGCTTATTTTCGCCAAGGCGCATTACCGCACCCTTGCCGAACTGTTTTTCAATTTGCGTCAGCGCCGTTTCAAGCGCTTTTGTCTTATCAACTGCCATTTCATATACCTCCGTAAATCCGTTGTTGTTTGACTATTCAAATAAGTTAAATGATAATCGTGATTTTAAGATAAACTATAATTTAGCCGAGTGCCTCGGCTCGCAAATCGAGTGGAAAAGTTGGTTTGTTTGGAGAAAATTGTAGC
>DKWR01000011.1:11767-21562 GCA_002491825.1 Ruminococcaceae bacterium UBA7147 | reverse complement strand
TGCTATAATTCCAACGCTAAATTAGAGTTTATTCTTATGCTTACCGTTTAAAATTCCTGATGCAAAAACGCCTGCCGATAATATCATAACGAAAATTATTTTCGGTACATAGTTGTTCACTCCTGTTTTCGGAGAAACTAACGATGTATCTTTGCCTGTTGTTGATGTGTTGTTTGTTGCCTCTGAACCGGTAGAAGGTTTTGCACCTTGTTTTGCAACCTGTAATTCAATATAGCACATACTGTCGCTGTAGTAATGTGCAAAAAAGCTTGTGTTTTCGGGCAATGTTTGCAGATACTCGCTGTCAACGGTAATCACAAATCCACCTGATGTTTTCTCAACCTCATAATTTGCATTGTCTACCTCTGTTTCGTCGACAGTTAGATTAACAAACTCACTGCTTTCACCGGCAGGAATTGATACTCCGACATTTGCAAAAGCGGTGAATTCATATGTATTTAAAACATTTTCAAAATAACCGTTAAAGGTGTACTCGCCGTTTTCCAGACCGTTTAAGTAGTCCTCTTTCAGAGTAACGGTAGTTTTATTTTCATCGCCTGAAACCGTGTAATTTTTCGAATCAATTTCTCCGTTTTTATCCTTAAGTCCTGCAAACTTTGTGTAATCACCGTTTAAATCAACAGAAACCGTTTCACTTCCCGTATAATCGGTAAAATTATACATCTTCGGTGTTGCTGCGCTTGCGCTGACAGAGAATAAAGAAATTGCTGTAACTGCCGCAAAGGCTGTTACTAAAGTTTTTTTGAATACTGCTTTCATATTGTTTTCCTCCTGATGGTAAAAATAATATATGTACTTCTTTGTTTTTATTATACCATTTTTTTTTTTGAAATAGTGGCAAAATAAATGAAATATTGCTTATATTTTTATGCTAAATAACATATGGGTTGTTATTTATACACAATACAAATAACAACCCATATTCTACAGTTTTAACTTGTCGTTTCTTCTGCTATTTCTTCCGTTTGCTCTTCGCTTTCCGTATCAAGCTTTTTGACTACAACTCTTATGATTCGCTGGTCTTTTACCTCCATAACGGTGAATCTGAAACCGTCCGCCTCAATGCTCTGGCGTTTGTGGGGGATAGTACCTGCGTGTTCAAGAATAAATCCGCCGACCGTCACGCTGTCGCTTTCAATTGCGTCCTCGTCCATATCGAAAAGTGCAAGCAAATCGTCAAGCTCAATGTCGCCGTTTACAAGAAATTCACCCTTGCCTATTTTGTAGTAGTTGTGCTCGATTTCCTCGTCCTCGTCCCAGATTTCGCCTACGATTTCCTCAAGCAAATCCTCCATTGTGACAATTCCGAGTGTTCCGCCGTATTCGTCGGTAACGATTGCAAGGTGAATTTTCGTGCGTTTAAAAGCATTCAAAATCTTCGAAAGCTGTTGAGTTCTGAAAACAAAGTACGGAGTCTGCATTATGTCACGCAAATCAGGAGCTTTTCCGTCTGCAAGCGACTCAAGATAATCTCTTGTGTGCAGTATTCCGACAATGTGGTCAACCGTTTCCTCGTAAACGGGAATTCGTGAGTACCTGTTCTCGATGATTATATCCTTAATCTTTTCCTGACTGTCGCTGATGTTAATGAAGGTGACGTCAACTCTCGGTGTGAGGATTTCCTCTGCTGTCTTTTCGTCAAAGTCAAGCGCAGAACGCACCATCTCACTTTCGCTTTCTTCAAGAACGCCCTCTTCTTCAATGCTTTCAACGATGTATTTCAGCTCATTTTCCGTAACAGACGGACTGTCCTCGCTGCCGCCTGCAATTTTAAGCGCAAGCGATTTCAGCTTTAAGAACACAAACACAAACGGCTTGAGTATGAACATAAGCACACGCAGTAAGCCTGCTGTCTTGAGTGTAAAAGCGTCGCAGTGCTCCTTTGCAAGGCATTTCGGGATAACCTCACCGAATGTCAGAACCAACAGCGTAGTTGCGCCCGTTGCAATTGCCGAACCCATATCGCCGAAAAGATTAAGACAAAGCACAGTTGCGATAGACGAACAGCTTAGGTTTACTATGTTGTTGCAGATTAGGATTGTTGTAAGGGCATTGTCAAAGTTTTCGATAACATAAAGCGCATTTTTTGCCTTTTTGTTGCCGTTATCAACGCTGTGCTGGATTCGGATTTTGTTTACAAACGAAAACGCCGTTTCGGTAGCAGAAAAAAATGCCGATAAAAGCACGAGTATCGCAATGACAATACCCATAATTATGTCAGATGTCAATTAAAAATCACTCCGATTATTTTATTTATATTCTATAGTACTATAATTCTTTTAAATAATTATTGTTTTTAAGAAATATAAGAATAAAAACGTTGAAAAATATTGCTTAAAATGTTATAATATTTTCTATATTGCTTTTGCATATATATTTATAAATTGTGAATTACCGCAAGCTTTCGGGAAACAATATTTCTCGGAGGTGCATAGTTATGTCACAAAAATCAAAATCTTCAAAGTCTGATAAAAAGAACAGGGATAATTTCGTGAAAAATCCGAATTCAGACGATAATCCGCAAAAGCTTGAAAACGACAGTCCCATAAGCGAGGAGCACACCGACCAGATTGGCGAAACAGGCTCGGTGCTCACCTCTCACAAGGACAGCATAATACATTGTCTGACGATTATCGGTCAGATTGAAGGTCACTATATTCTCCCTCAACAGAACAAAACCACCAAGTACGAGCACGTTATTCCTCTGCTTGTTTCAATTGAGGAGGACGAGAGGATAGACGGACTTTTAATTCTGCTCAACACCGTCGGCGGAGATGTTGAGGCAGGTCTTGCAATAGCCGAGGTCATTTCGGGAATGAAAAAGCCTACCGTTTCAATCGTGCTCGGCGGAGGTCACTCAATCGGGATTCCGCTTGCAGTAGCGGCTAAAAAGAGCTTTATCGCAAAGAGTGCCTCAATGACCGTTCACCCTGTCCGCACAACAGGGCTTACTCTTGGAGTGCCGCAGACGTTTGAGTATTTTCAGCGTATGCAGGACAGAATTACAACCTTTGTCGCCGAAAATTCCGACATCACAAAGGAAAGATATGACGAGCTTGTACTGAATACGGGCGAGCTTGTTATGGACATCGGCACAATTTTAGAGGGTGAAGAGGCTGTTGAAGAAGGATTAATCGACAGAGTTGGCACGGTTTCCGATGCAATTGACGCCCTTTACGATATGATAAAGGAGTCAAAAGAGCCGAAAGAACCGAAGAAGAAATCAAGGGCAAAAAGCAGTAAAGCAAAGAAATAAATAAATTCGGGTGCATTGCCCGAATACATATATTATTTTTAAAAAAGGAGTACATACTATGTCAATTTTTGACGCAATTATTCAGGGTATTGTTCAGGGACTTACAGAGTTTCTGCCTGTATCAAGCAGCGGTCATCTTGCAATTACACAGCACATTTTAGGTACAAGCGGCGACGGCAATTTGTTCTTCAACGTAATGCTTCACGTGGGAACTCTCTTTGCCGTAATAGCCTTTTATTACAAGCTTATCTGGAGCCTTATCAAAGAATTTTTCTCAATGATAAAGGACATTTTTACAGGCAAATTCAAATGGAGCAAAATGAACTATGAGCGCAACCTCATTATGATGCTCATAATCGGACTTCTCCCGCTGTTCCTGCTGTTTGTTCCTATCCCCGGAACGGAAATGAAAGTTAAGGATTTGGCTGAACTTTTTTCAGGAAGTCCGATACTGCTTGTAACTGCAATTTCTCTTCTTGTTACAAGCGCACTTCTCACAATCGGAATAATCTGCAACCGCAGAAATTCGTCAAAGGGCGGTACGCACCTCAAGGGTGCAGGCAAAGCAAACTCAAACGGCAGAGAAAGCTATACAATTCTTGACGCAGTATGCGTAGGTCTTATGCAGGTAGCCGCCGCAGTTTTCCCCGGACTTTCACGCTCGGGTTCAACGCTTGCAGTGGGCGAAATGAGAGGAATCAACAAGCAGAAGGCTCTTGACTATACCTTTGTTCTCGGTGTTCCGTCAATTGTTGCCGCCGCACTTTTAGAGGGCATAGACGCTGTTAAGTCACCCGAGGGAATCAACGTGGAAATCGGCGTAATAATCTCAGGCGTAATCGCTTCAGCCGTTGTCGGATACCTTGCAATCGTAATCTTCAAATGGTTCTTAAAGTCCGATAAAATGAGCATTTTTGTAATATATACTGCAATTGTAGGTGTTGCCTTCATAGTAATTTCTATAATTGAAATGAATACAGGTGTAAACCTCTTTACAGGCGCACCTATACATTGGTAATTTGGAAGAGAAATAACAGGGAGTGATTTGATTGTCGGCAAAAAAGCAGACAACCGGTAAAAAGTCAAAAACTCCTGCCAAAGCGCAAAAGGGCAGGAGCAGAGCAAAAAAGCCTGAAACTGCCGTACATACAGGGTTAAGCCCCAGAGTAAGGGCGATTATCTACGGTGCAATAGCGGTAATTTTTGCTTTTATGATTATTATAAAAGGCGAAAACGTGTGGACAGCCGTAAGAAGCTTTTTCTTCGGAGTGTTCGGCTTCGGAATTTTTCTGATTCCGATTCTGATGATTTACCTCTGCGTGATAACAGAAAAAGAAAAACAGGTTGCACGTTTTAAGGCAAAAATAATAATCAGCTCATTCATTATACTTCTTGTCGGTGCGCTGATTTACATTGCAGGCGGTGCAGAGTTCAATAACGAGAATTTCTTTGCCTGTCTTGGATACCTTTACAGGCAGTCGGCAGATACAAACGTTTATATGACCTTCGGCTGCGGACTTATGGGCGGAATTCTCGGTTATCCGCTTACGCTTCTTTGCGGTGAGGCGGCGGCACTTTGCGTATGCATTGTTGCAACCGTTATGCTTGTGTTTATCATTGCTAATATTTCCGTTAAGGATATTACGGCGGCGGCTTCAAGAACGGTAAGCCACGTCCGTGAGGCAGGCGAAAAGCACGCTCGTGAGAGAAAAGCTCGCAGAGAAGCCGAGCGTGGAGGTCAGCAGACGAATGATTATGATGAAGTGCCGATGTACATAGCAGACGGCAACGCATCAAGCGGCATTGATATTCCTCTTGATGACCCCAAGGCGAAGAAGAAAAGGAAAAAACGTCATGTAAAAAGCGGAATCGACATCGACTATGTTGACGCAAACGAGCAGAATGCCGCTGACAAGGACTTGTCGGAGGATTTGATTAATATTATCAACCGTGCAAGCAAACCTCTCGGAGAGGATGCAGACACAACGGTTGCCGATATTGCAGAGGATATTTCGCAGGAGAAAGCGTCAAATCATATGTCAGACGGTGCCAAACAGGCAGACCCCGAAACCGTGCCTGTTGAGAACAACGAAAAGCAAAAGAATAGTAAAGCGGAAGAAAACTCCGAATTTGATAATGTCGGTTATAAGGCTGATAATTCTTCAGAAGAAGTAAAAGAAGAGAAAATCTACCACTATCCGCCTGTTCAGCTTTTAAAGCCGAATACAAATAACAACGACAGAAACGCAATGGAGGAACTTCAGAATAACTCCAAAAAGCTTATAGAAACGCTCCAGAGCTTTGGCGTAAACGCAACAATCACAAATATCTGCCGAGGTCCTTCGGTTACACGTTACGAGTTACAGCCTGCACCCGGCGTAAAAATCAGCAAAATCACAAACCTTTCTGATGATATTGCGCTCAACCTTGCCGCAAACGGCGTGCGTATCGAAGCGCCCATTCCGGGCAAAGCCGCAGTCGGAATTGAAGTGCCGAACAAGGTTGTAAGTATGGTTTCAATGCGTGAGCTTATCGACTCCGATAAATTCAGAAACGCCAAGAGCAAGCTGACAACCGTTCTCGGACGTGACATTTCGGGAGAAATTGTCGTTACAGACCTTGCAAAAATGCCCCACCTGCTGATTGCAGGTACTACAGGCTCGGGTAAGTCGGTGTGCGTAAACTCAATTCTTATGAGTATCCTTTTCAAGGCAACTCCCGACGAGGTAAAGCTTTTGCTTATCGACCCGAAAATGGTTGAATTTTCAAAGTACAAGGGTATTCCGCACCTGCTTGTGCCCGTAGTTTCCGACGCTAAAAAGGCGGCCGGCGCTCTTGCGTGGGCGGTGAACGAAATGCTCCAGAGGTATAAAATTTTTTCGGAGTACGACTGCAAGGACATTGATTCATACAATACTCTCATTGAAAAAAATCTTGACTATATTTCAAAAAATCCGCCCGTTGAGGACGAAAACGGAGAAATGAAACAGCCTGTTCTTGAAATAAACGGACTTCCCGTTGCAAAGGAAAAAATGAGCAGAGTTGTAATCGCAATTGACGAGCTTGCCGACCTTATGATGGCGGCTCCGAGCGAGGTTGAGGACTCAATCTGCCGTCTTGCACAGATGGCTCGTGCGGCAGGTATGCACCTTATTCTTGCAACACAGCGACCGACCGTAAACGTAATTACGGGACTTATCAAGGCAAACGTGCCGAGCCGTATTTCGCTTAAGGTAAGCTCGAATATGGATTCACGTACAATTCTTGACACAGGCGGCGGTGAAAAGCTTATCGGTAAGGGCGATATGCTCTTTGCTCCTGTAGGCGCGCCAAAGCCTATGCGAGTTCAGGGCTGTTACGCTTCCGATGAAGAAATTGAGGGCGTAACAAACTATATCAAGAAGTCCTATTCGGCGCAATATAACGCAGATATTGAAGAAAAAATCAAGCGTATTGCCACCGAAGAAATTGCAACAGGCAAAAAGCAGAGCGACAGCTCTTCTGACGACGACGGACTTGACGTTGACTCAAAGATGGACGAGGCTATCAAGTGCGTAATTGAGGCAGGACAGGCATCTACCTCACTTATTCAGCGCAGACTTAAGGTAGGCTATGCAAGAGCAGGACGAATGATTGACGATATGGAACAGCTCGGCGTAGTCGGACCTCATCAGGGTTCAAAGCCTCGTGACGTGCTGATGACGTACAACGAGTGGCTCGAAAGAAGAAACGCATTACAAAATCGTGAGGATTGATTTTAATTCGTAGGGACACGCCGTGTGTCCGCAGTAACAGTCAATCGTTTCCGATTAAATCAGAATTACAGTAACAAATAAACCTTTTCGTAGGGGATGGCTTCCCAGACGTCTCATTCACAAAAATTGTGTGATAATTTTTGTGTGAACACGGCACGCTGTGTCCCTACATCAGCATCTTATTGCTGAAAATGATAACCAATGAAAAATCAAAATGGAGGGCAATAATGGCATTTTTACCGATGAACGCAGACGAAGTAAAAAAACTCGGCTGGGATTACATTGACTTTGTCTATGTTTCGGGTGACAGCTACGTTGACCACCCGTCTTTCGGTGCGGCTATTATCACCCGACTCCTTGAGGATTGCGGTTACAGGGTAGCATTTCTTGCCCAGCCAAATTGGAAAAGCGACTCCGATTTCACGCAGTTCGGCAAGCCAAGGCTCGGATTTTTCGTTTCGGCAGGCAACATCGACAGTATGGTTGCCCACTACACAGTTGCAAAGCGCAAGCGCAGTGACGACGCCTACACAGCAGGCGGCAAAAACGGAAAACGTCCCGACAGGGCAGTTACGGTTTACTCAAATATCCTGCGCAGGCTTTATCCCGATTCGCCCATTATAATCGGCGGACTTGAAGCCTCTCTGCGAAGATTTGCCCACTACGATTACTGGCGTGATGAGGTTATGCCGTCTGTGATTTTTGACAGCAAGGCGGACATAATTTCCTACGGAATGGGTGAGTTGCAGACAATTGAAATTGCAAAACGGCTTTCAGAGGGCTTTTCTGTTGAGTCGCTTTACGACATACGTGGAATTTGCTATAAAATACGAACGCAGGACTACGTTCCAAAGTCCGTTGTTGAACTTCCAAGCTACGAGCATGTAAAGGAAAACAAGCGTGACTATGCAATTGCGGCTCGCAAAGAGCTTGAAGAGGCTGATGCAGTGCGTGGAAAAACACTGATTCAGCGTCACGGCGACTATATTCTTGTTCAGAATCCGCCAATGCCGCCGCTTGACACAAAACAGCTTGACTATATCTATTCTCTGCCCTATGAACGTTGGTATCCGAAGTGCTATGAAAAGCTCGGCGGTGTTCCGGGAATTGAGGAGGTACAGTTTTCAATTACCCACAACCGTGGCTGTTTCGGTGCGTGTAACTTCTGTTCCCTTGCGTTTCATCAGGGACGTGCCGTAACGGTAAGGAGCGAGCAGAACGTAATTGACGAAGCGAAAAGCTTTATTGACAATCCGAGGTTCAAGGGATATATAAGCGACGTAGGCGGTCCTACGGCTAATTTCAGACTTCCGTCCTGCGAAAAGCAGAAAAAGTACGGGCTATGCAAAGACAGACGTTGCCTTGCGCCAAAGCTCTGCCCGAATATGCAGGTGTCACACACAGAATATCTTGACATTCTGCGAAAGCTCCGTAGCCTTGACGGCATAAAAAAGGTGTTTATCCGCAGCGGAATCCGATTTGACTATCTGATTGAGGACGAAAGCGATGAATTTTTCAGAGAGCTTGTAAAGTACCACATAAGCGGTCAGCTACGAGTTGCACCCGAGCATTGCTCGGCGGCAGTACTTGACAGAATGGGCAAGCCGCACATTGAGGCGTACAAAAAATTCTGCGATAAGTTCTATTCGCTCACAGACAAGGCAAATAAAGACCAGTACGTTGTGCCGTATCTTATGAGCTCGCACCCCGGCTCAACGCTGAAGGACGCAGTCGAGCTTGCGCTGTTCTGCAAGCGTGAGGGAATCCACCCTAAGCAGGTACAGGATTTTTATCCCACTCCAGGCACAATTTCAACGGCTATGTTCTACACAGGGCTTGACCCGTACACGCTTAAAGAGGTGTATGTTCCCAAGTCGGAGAGCGAAAAAGCAATGCAGAGGGCGCTGTTGCAGTATTTCATTCCCGAAAACAAGCCGCTTGTAATCAAGGCTTTAATCAAGGCAGGGCGCAGAGATTTAATCGGAAATGACAAAAAGTGCCTTGTAACTCCGCTTGCAGGACAAACCGCAGGTGGCTACAGAAAAGACAGTGTCAAAAATAACGGCAAAAAGAAAAACGGCAAGGACAAGTATGCAAAATACAGACGCAGGAAGAAAAATTAAAATTGTTTCTTGACCTTGACTTGATTTAATAATATACTATTATCATCAGAAAATGAAAGGATTTGTTGAAAATGGGAGTATATGAAGAACTCGTTGCAAGAGGACTTATTGCTCAGGTAACTGACGAGGAGGAAATAAGAGAGCTTGTAAACAGCGGAAAGGCAGTATTCTACATTGGCTTTGACCCGACTGCCGACAGTCTGCACGTTGGTCACTTTATGGCTCTTTGCCTTATGAAAAGACTTCAGATGGCTGGCAACAAGCCGATTGCACTCATCGGCGGCGGTACTGCAATGATAGGCGACCCCTCGGGCAGAACAGATATGCGCCAGATGATGACAAAGGAAACAATTGAGCACAACGTTGAGTGCTTTAAAAAGCAGATGAGCCGCTTTATCGATTTTTCCGACGATAAGGCTCTGCTTGTTAATAACGCTGACTGGCTTCTTGACCTCAACTACGTTGACGTTCTGCGTGACGTCGGCGCACATTTCAGCGTAAACAGAATGCTGACAGCCGAGTGCTACAAGCAGAGAATGGAAAAGGGTTTAAGCTTTCTTGAGTTTAACTATATGATTATGCAGTCGTACGACTTCTACGCTCTCTATCAGAGATACGGCTGTAATATGCAGTTCGGCGG
>DKWR01000011.1:6545-11454 GCA_002491825.1 Ruminococcaceae bacterium UBA7147 | reverse complement strand
GGCGGCGACGACCAGTGGAGCAATATGCTCGGCGGTACGGAGCTTATCAGACGTAAGCTCGGCAAGGACGCATACGCAATGACAATCAATCTTCTTCTCAATTCCGAGGGCAAGAAGATGGGCAAAACTCAGTCGGGCGCAGTGTGGCTTTCACCCGAAAAGACAAGCCCCTACGATTTCTACCAGTACTGGAGAAACGTAGACGACGGCGACGTTGTAAAATGCCTTAAAATGCTTACATTCCTTCCTCTTGAACAGATTGACGAGCTTGCAAAGCTTGAGGGCAGTGAAATAAACAAGGCAAAAGAAATCCTCGCTTATGAGCTTACAGAGCTTGTTCACGGCAAGGAAGAGGCTGACAAGGCACAGGAGGCGGCAAGAGCGCTCTTCGGCAGTAAGACTGATACAAACAATATGCCGTCAACCGAGCTTTCAGAGAGCGACTTTACAGACGGTGCAATTGCAATCCTCGACCTGCTCAAAAAATGCTCGCTGATTCCGTCAAACGGAGAGGGCAGACGTCTTATTCAGCAGGGCGGAATTTCGCTTGATGATGAAAAGGTAACTGACGTTTACGCAAGTATTCCAGTTTCAGCCTTTGAGAAGGGATATGTAATCATCAAAAAAGGTAAAAAGGTGTTCCATAAAGCGGTTTTACAATAAAAAGTTTTGTCTGATTTCGTAGGGACACGGCGTGCCGTGTCCGCAGGTAAATGAAAATTTTATAAATAAATGAGGTTTTACATATAATAAATGAGGTTTTACATATAATAAATGAGGTTTTACATATGAAAAAGTTTTTATCTGAATTCAAGGAATTTGTAATGCGTGGCAACGTGCTTGACCTTGCAGTCGGCGTAATCATCGGTGCGGCATTTCAGGCAATCGTTACTTCGCTGACAAGCGACATCATCTCGCCGATTCTCGGTATATTCGGCGGAATGAATTTTGACCAGCTTTCGTTTACAATCAACGGCGCAACAATCTGCTACGGAAAGTTCATAACTGCTATCATCAATTTCCTGATTATGGCGTTCATAATTTTCCTCATTGTAAAGCTTGTAAACAAGGTTATGTCAATCGGCAAAAAGCCTAAGGAAGAGCCTGCACCTACTACTAAAAAATGTCCTTATTGCTTTAGCGAAATTGACATCAAGGCAACAAAATGTCCTCACTGCACAAGCGATATTCCTGCGCAGGCTGACAAGAAATAATGCAATTTTTCAAAAACCTCAACAAGAAAAAGCTGTTGTTTGTCGGTCTTGTGACGCTTTTGGTGCTGTCGCTTTCAACGGCGGCGGTGTCGAGCTTTGACAAGGAAGAAAGCAGATTTTTATACATAAGGATATATTTAAGTCCGTCAAATCAGTACGAAAATTATTACGCTGTCGGCGACACAAGTGAAATGGAGCAGTGCGATTTGATTGCTCAAAAAACTGCCGAAAAGCTTAAAAAGCTCGGCTTTACCGTAATGGTCGGCCAGTCGGGTGCAACTCTTAAAAGCAGGTGTGACGAGAGCAACGCCTTTCACGCAGATATGCATATTCCGATACATACAAACGCTCTCAACGGCGAGTATACGGGCGGCACACACGTTTATGTTTACGGCTCGGACGAGCAGACGGCGGCTGAATCTTTCCTTGATACGCTCGGTAAAATCAGCCCCGGTGATGATGACAGGATTGAATATAAGCCTGATTTGTATGAGGTTTTCACTCCGAATGCACTTACGGTTTACCTTGAATGTGAGTTCCACGACACCGAGGAGGGTGCAGACTGGATAATCAATAACACCGACAAAATCGCAAATGCAATCGCCGACGGTGTTTACAACTATTATTCCAATATAGAATAAAACAAAAAGAGATGTTCAAACCGAGCATCTCTTTTTTATATAAACAATACGCTTTTTCGCATTTACACAAGTTTTAACACAATATTAAATTAAAGTGTTGTAATTACAAGGTGCAATGTGATATAATAAATTAATAATGCAAAATTATGCAAAACAGAAACAGGTGTCTGAAATGGAAAATAAACGTACGGTTGTAAAGGTCGGCACGTCCACCCTTACATACGAAAACGGAAAGATAAATTACCGCAGAATTGAGAGCCTTTGCAAGGTTATGTCGGACTTGCAGAACAGGGGAGAGCAGATTATGCTCGTTTCCTCGGGTGCAATCGGCGTAGGAATGGGAAAAACAGGACTCCAGTCACGTCCGAGCGAAACCAAGAAAAAGCAGGCTCTTGCGGCTATCGGACAGTGCGAGCTGATGTTTATGTACGACAAGCTGTTCGGCGAGTACAACCACTCTGTGGCGCAGATACTGCTCACACGCTATGCCGTTGAAACCGACCAGAAACGTCAGAACGTAATCAATACAATCGACGAGCTTCTGAAAATGAACATTATCCCCGTAATCAATGAAAACGATACGGTGGCTATTGATGAGCTTGAGGGCAACAACTTCGGCGATAACGATATGCTTTCGGCAATCGTTGCAGGACTTGTGGGAGCAGACAGACTGATTATTCTTACCGATATTGACGGCTTGTACGACTCAAATCCACGCACAAATCCCGATGCGGTGAAAATTGATGTTGTAGATAAAATAAATCAGGAAATTCTGTCAATGGCGGCTGGAACAGGCTCAAACCGTGGAACAGGCGGTATGATAACAAAGCTTCAGGCGGCAGATTATGCAACAAAGCGTGGAGTTGAGGTGCACGTTATCAACGGCTCAAACCCCGAAAATCTCTATGAAATTTTAGACGGAAACAACATCGGAACAACGTTCCTTGCAAGGCAGTAAAAGGAGAATGACTATGACTCAGCTTGAAATTATGGGCGCAAAGGCAAAGGAAGCCTCACGCTTTCTTATGACAGCAGGCTCAAAAAAGAACGAGGCGTTAAACGCAATTGCAAAGGCTTTGCGTGAAAATGCCGATAAAATTATAAAAGCAAACGATATTGATATAGAAAACGGCAAAAATGCAGGACTTACAAAGTCGTTGCTCGACAGATTAAAGCTGACCGAAGAGAGAATAAACGGAATGGCTGACGGTGTGAGCGAGGTGGCTTCACTTGCAGACCCTGTCGGCAGAGTTCTTGACGGCAGAACGCTCAAAAACGGCTTGCAGATTGAAAAGGTCACCGTTCCTATGGGCGTTATCGGAATCATCTTTGAGGCTCGTCCGAATGTTACTTCCGATGCGGCAGCACTTTGTCTTAAAGCAGGAAGTGCGGTAATTCTGCGTGGCGGCAAGGAGGCAATTAACTCCAACAAGGCAATTGCCGAGATTATGCGTGACGCAATTGAGGGGGCAGGCTTGCCACGTGACTGCGTTTCACTCGTTGAGGACACGACACGTCAGAGTGCAACGGAGCTTATGCAGCTTTCAGAATATCTTGACGTGCTTATTCCCAGAGGCGGCGCAGGCTTAATTAAAAGCGTTGTCGAGAACGCAAAGGTGCCTGTAATTGAAACAGGCGTAGGCAACTGCCACGTTTACGTTGACAAAAGCGCCGACATTGATATGGCTAAAAGCATTATTTTCAACGCAAAAACCTCACGTCCTTCTGTCTGCAACGCAATTGAAACTGTGCTTGTTCACAAGGACATTGCCGAAAAAGCCCTGCCTGAGATTAAGGCAGAGCTTGACAAAATGAATGTTGAAATACGTGGCTGCGAGAGGACAAGAGAAATTCTCGGCGACAGCGTTGTTCCCGCAACGGAAAACGATTATGCGATTGAGTTCCTCGACTACATTCTTGCGGTAAAGGTTGTTGACAGCCTTGACGATGCACTTGCGCACATTGCAAAATACAGCACAGGTCACAGCGAAAGCATAATCACAAGCGACTACGAGAGTGCAAACAAATTCACCGCCTGCGTTGATTCTGCGGCTGTTTATGTAAACGCATCAACACGCTTTACCGACGGCGGAGAGTTCGGACTTGGCGCCGAAATCGGAATTTCCACCCAGAAACTCCACGCAAGAGGTCCTATGGGACTAAACGAGCTTACAAGCAGTAAGTTCATAATCAGAGGTAACGGACAAATCAGATAAGCAGATAGACGAGAGCAAGCAGTAAGGTAGGGTCTGCGTTTTCGTCCATAAGCAGGACAAGCAGAAGTAAAATCAGGCTTTGTTCCTTGTTCTTGAACAGCATATCAAGTAAGCTGTTGTTATTGCTGCCGTTCTGCATTTTCTGCTCGGGTGGCTTTTCAACAGCAGGCTTTTGCTCCTTTTTCGGCGGCTGTTCCTGTTTTGAGACGGACTTCTGACTCTGCTGATTATTGCTGTAGAACGACTGACGTTTGTTCATCTGCTGCGCCCTTGCAAAGGCTTCTTCTTCAAAGCTCGGCATATTTTCACCTCTTTCAAATAAAATCTCAACCCTTAAAACAGACCGTTATCTTTTAGAAGCGGAATTATCCTGATGAATTTAATCATCTTTTCAGCTCGGTCAAGCTTTTCCTGCTTTTCACGGCTTAAAAACGGACGAAGTGAATTTAAAAGCCTTGTGGTGTCGTCGTCACGCTTAACCGAGTTCATAACGGGTGCAAGGCGTGTGACCGTTCGTAATATATCATCACCCAAAATTTCAGGCTGAACAGGCTTCGGCTTTGGCTTCGGCGGTTCGGGATTTGTATTTGCAAGACCTAACTGTTCGCCAAGGCTTTGCACCTGTTGGAGTGCTTCGGGATTGCTTAAAATCTGATTGATTTTATCTTGTATTTCCGACATTTTGATTTTTCACACCCTTCCGATGCAAATATTATTTTTTGATTATACCTTTTATCAGTTTCGATTTCAGGCTTATTAATATGGTAAACTGTAATTTAGTGTTGGTGTTATAGCAACGTTGACGTAGGGACACGGCGTGCCGTGTCCACACAAAAAT
>DKWR01000011.1:0-6257 GCA_002491825.1 Ruminococcaceae bacterium UBA7147 | reverse complement strand
TTTTGTGAATGGGACGTCTGGGAAGCCGTTCCCTACGGAAAGATTTGCTGCCCTATATAACTATGAATTAATTGGTAAAGTTTAATTGCCACTGCGGACACGGCACGCCGTGTCCCTACGATAGAAAACAAAACGTTTATATTAAGAAAAGATAACCATATTATTTACTATCATCTCCGCCGAGCAGTTTGATAAGCGCCTGTGCCTGCGGACTGTTCAGTATTTGCTTTGTCTTTTCAGGGTCATTGAGAACGGACTTAATTTTATCCGTCTGATTTGAGTCGGCGTTTTTCAGCATATCGTTTACGTTGCCGTTTTGAGCCGCATTTTTTATTTGATTTTCAGAAACGCCGAGTTGCTTTGAGAGGTTTGAAATCAGCTTATTTATGTTTTTTTCTTTCATATAAACACCTCGCTATATTCTATGCTTTAAATACATTTTTAGAACGGAGTTTTGCAAATGCGTATTTTAGTTGTTTCCGACACTCACGGAGATTTAAGAACACTTATGAAAGCAGTCAACGCACAACCGAGTGCCGAGATAATCGTCCATTGCGGAGACGGTGACGAGCAGGTGCAGTATTTAAAGGACACGATAAAGGATAAGATGATTGTCGGGGTAAGGGGTAACTGCGACTGGTGCAGCAGCCTTCTTTCAAAGGAAATTTTAAGCGTTTGCGGCAAAAGGATTTTTATAACCCACGGACACCTTTACAATGCAAAGGTCGGATTGTACACAATTATGTGCGCCGCAAGGGAGGAAAAGGCAGATATTCTGCTTTTCGGTCATACGCACAACGCAATGACCTACTACGAGGACGGACTTTATGTTATGAATCCCGGTTCGTGCAGTGGATATATGGCAAGCTACGGCTATATCGACATCACCGACAAGGGCGAAATCGTAACAAATACAGTTGCCATAAATTAATACTAAAATCTAATTAAAAACTAAATATCTTTTTGGGATATTTTCTGCCAAGCTTCGCAATCTGTTCTCGTAAGGCGTCAGCCTTCCTGCGGAATCTTGCTTGCCTGACAAAAAATCTGCTCAAAAATCTTATTATAGTTTTCTATAAGATTTTAGTATTTGTATGGAAAAATAATAAAATAAATGATATAATTATTATTTGCAGGAGGTGTGCTATGAATTTCAGCGGATTTGATTTTGACGGGAGCGTAAAAGAAGCTCTCTCTGCGCTTGACAATCACGGCAGAATACCTCACGCAATTATAATAGAAAGCAAGAACAAAGAAAGTGCGCTCGAAGCGGCAAAGTACCTTTCAATGTACGTTGTCTGCACCGGCAATAACAAGCCCTGTAAAGTATGCGAACAGTGCCACAAGGCTGAAATCAAAGGACACGCCGACATAAGCTACCCTCGTCCCGAGAATAAGTCAAAGACCTATTCAATCGAGCAGATGCGAAACATTATAAAGGATTCATATATCCGCCCGAACGAGGCAAACGCAAAGGTTTACGTCTTTGAGGAAGCCGACAACAGACTGACGGATATTGCGCAGAATTCCTTTTTAAAGCTGCTTGAAGAGCCGCCGCAGAATGTGTATTTTATTCTGCTCTGCGAAAGCGCACAAAAGCTGCTTGTAACGATTCTTTCACGCTGTACTGTAGTAAGACTGAAAAACGATGTCAAAATCAGCGAAAAGGCGCTTGAGTATGCTGAAAAAATCGTAAGGGGAATAATCTCCTCACGTGAATACGATTTGCTCCTTGCGCTGAATGTGCTTTCCGACAAGGAAAATGCAGACGAAACGCTTTCTACAGTGCGAATGATTCTGCGTGACGGTCTTGCAATCTCGGTCGGTACAAAGGCTGTGTTTAACGAAAAGCTCGGCAGGGAGCTTGCCTCACGCTTTACAAAGGGAAAAATCATTGAAATGATTGAGCTGACAGACAACTCGGCAATAAAAATAAAACAGAACATTAACATAAACCTTCTCACAACTTGGTTGTGCGGAGAATACAGGAGGATTTCATGGCAGAGGTAATCGGAGTAAGATTTAAAGAAGTCGGCAAGGTGTACTACTTTGACCCGCTTGACAATAAACTTAACAAGGGAGATATGGTAATCGTCGAAACCGCAAGAGGACTTGAATGCGGCGAGGTTGCTACTCCGAACAAGACGATTGATGAAACAGAGCTTGCTCATCCGCTCAAACCGCTCATAAGAATTGCAACCGAGGCGGACTTAATTCACCTTGCAGAGAATAAGCTCAAGGAAAAGGAAGCGTACAGAATCTGCGAGCAGAAGATTGCGAATCACAAGCTTGAAATGAAGCTTGTAAACGTAGAATATACCTTTGATAACAGCAAAATTCTGTTTTACTTTACGGCTGACGGACGTGTAGACTTCCGTGCGCTTGTAAAGGATTTGGCGTCTGTTTTCAGAACGAGAATTGAACTCCGTCAGATTGGCGTAAGAGATGAAGCAAAAATGGTCGGCGGTCTTGGCATTTGCGGAAAGCCGTTCTGCTGTGCAAGCTATATGGGCGAATTTCAGCCTGTTTCAATCAAAATGGCAAAGGAGCAGGGATTGTCGCTCTCACCTGTCAAGATTTCGGGAACGTGCGGCAGACTTATGTGTTGTCTGAAATACGAGCAGGAGGCATACACCGATTTGCTCAAGAGAACTCCCAAGGTCGGCGCAATTGTAAACACGCCCGAGGGCAGAGGACTTGTTGTTGAAAACAACCTGATTGCAAGAACGCTGAAGGTAAAGCTCAACAATATGCCCGACGACGTTGCACCGAAAACCTTTACCGTTAAGCAGTGCAAGCTTGTAAAGGACGGCTATATCAAGGTGAACAAGAAAGAGCTTGAAGAATTCAAGGATCTTGAATAATACTAAAACAGCGGCAGTATTCGTCAAGAAATTATTTATTATTTGTAAAAATCAGAAAAATATTCCCAAAACAATTGCATTTTGCAAAATATGTGATACAATAAAGGTGAAATCTTTTAAGGAGGTGTTCTCCCTATGGCATATGTAATTAGTGATGATTGCATCGCTTGCGGTGCTTGTGCAGACGCTTGTCCGTGTTCTGCTATTTCAGAGGGTGACGGCAAGTACGTTATCGACGCTGATGCATGCGCAGATTGCGGTTCTTGTGCTGATGTTTGCCCGGTAGGTGCTCCTCAGGCTGAGTAATAGCTTATCTGAAATTCAAACGGCAAGGAATTTACCTTGCCGTTTTTCTCTGTTACGATTTTGCCAACCGAAAGGAAATACTATGAATAACATTCACCTTGAACCGCTCGGAAACGGAATTGAAATATATGTGTCCGACAGCTACCATTTTTCAACCGATACAATTCTGCTTGCGGATTTTTCCTTGCCAAAGGGCAGAAAAAAGTGTGCAGAGCTTGGAACAGGCTGCGGAACAATTCCGCTTTTGTGGTTAAGACACAATAGAAATCTTGAAATTGACGCCGTTGAAATTCAGCGTGATGCCTGTGCCCTTGCGCAGAAAAGCGTTGAATATAACAACCTCGGCGATAAAATAAATATAGTAAACGCCGATTTGAAGGAGCTTAAGGGAATACTTTCCTTCGGGTGCTACGACCTTGTTGTCTGCAACCCGCCCTACAAAATCGGCGGCGGAGGAATTACAAACCCCGAAAGTGCAAAGCAGATTGCACGCCACGAAACCGAATGTACTCTTGACGACATCTGTTTTAGTGCGTCAAAGCTGTTGCAGTTCGGAGGCAGCTTTTGCATCTGCCAGCGACCGGAACGCCTTGCAGACGTAATGGAGTCAATGCGCAGATTCTCAATCGAGCCGAAAACTCTTCGCCTTGTTCAGCAGAGGGTGAGCAAAGCGCCTAAGCTCTTTTTGCTTGAGGGCAGACGAGGGGGCAAGATGGGATTTTTAAACGTACTTCCAACGCTCTTTATTGAGGACGAAAACGGAGAATTTTCCGAAGAAATGATGAAAATTTACGGCTGTTACAAAACGCCTTTTGAAGAATTGAAGTGATACTATGAGTGGAATTTTATACGTTACCGGAACGCCGATTGGCAACCTTTCCGACCTTTCTCCCAGAGCGGTGCAGACGCTTGAAAGCGTTGATTTTATCGCCGCAGAGGACACGAGAGTTACGCTGAAGCTCTTAAACCATTTTGGTATAAAAAAGCCTATGGTGAGCTATTTTGAGCATAATAAGCGTGAGCGCGGAGAAATTATCTGCAACAGAATTGAGCAGGGCGAAAACTGCGCAATCGTTACCGACGCAGGAATGCCGTGCATTTCCGACCCCGGCGAGGATTTAATCAAGCTTTGCGAGGAACGTGGAATTAAAACAGTAGTAATTCCCGGCCCGAGCGCCGTAATTTCCGCCCTTGCAGTTTCGGGACTTGAAACGGGCAGATTTACGTTTGAGGGCTTTTTAAGCGTTAATAAAAAGAGCCGTAACGAGCACTTGCAGAGCCTGAAAAACGAGCACAGGACGATGATTTTCTACGAAGCGCCGCATAAGCTCCCTCAAACTCTGCGTGATTTGTATGCAAACTTCGGCGAGAGAAGGCTGTCAATCGTGCGTGAGCTTACAAAGCTCCACGAGGAGGTTATACGTACCACCACAAAATATGCCGCGGAAAATTACGCAGACGGCAGCTTAAAGGGCGAATTTGTGCTTGTGCTTGAGGGTACGCCGAAAGTAACGGACGAGCAGGAGCTAACGCTTGAATACGCAGTTGAAACGGCTAAAAAGCTGATTGAAAACGGCGAAAAGCCTACCGAGGCGGCAAAGCAGGCGGCGGCAATTACAGGCTTTAAGAAGAACGAAATTTACAGGGAGCTGTTGTAATGACCTACAAAAATGCGCTTGAAAAAATACATTCGCTGTTGAGCTTCGGTTCACGACCGGGACTTGACCGAATTTTATCTCTGCTTGACCGAATGGGAAATCCGCAGGACAAATTAAAATATATCCACGTTGCAGGAACAAACGGCAAAGGCTCAACCTGTGCAATGCTTTCGTCTGTTCTTGTTGCATCAGGCTATAAAACAGGACTTTTCATTTCGCCGTACATCACAGATTTTCGTGAGAGAATACAGATTAACAATGAGATGATAAGCAAGGAAACGCTTGCAAACGCAGTTGAAGCAACCTTTCCGCTGATTGAAAAATTACAGAGCGAGGGCATAATAATCACAGAGTTCGAGTACGTAAATGCGCTTGAATTTTACATTCACGCAAAGGAAAACTGCGACGTTGTCGTGCTTGAAACGGGAATGGGCGGACTGCTTGACTGCACAAATGTCATTAAACCTCCGCTATGCTCCGTTATCACGACAATCGGACTTGACCACACCGCTATCTTAGGCGATACAATCGAAAAAATTGCCGCGCAGAAGTGCGGAATAATAAAGCCAGGCTCTGTTGCGGTGACGTCAGAACAGGCTGAAAATGCTATGATAGTAATTGAGCAGACGGCTGAAAAGCTGAATGTTCCTCTTGTAAAGAGCGAGAGCGTTAATCTTAATGTCACTTTCGAAACGCTTGAGGGCAGTGACTTTGAATACAACGGCAGAAAAATTCACATCAACCTTGCAGGAAAGCACCAGCTTGAAAATGCCAAGACTGCGCTTGCCGCAATTGAAAGCGTAAGGCAGAGAGGACTGCTGAATATTACAGATGATGATATTTCCATCGGCTTTTCAAAGGCTGTAAATCCGGCAAGATTCGAACTTTTAAGCAAAAATCCTATTGTAATTTTGGACGGTGCGCACAATCCAAATGGTATTGAGGCACTTAAAAATGCGGTAAGCAATTTCCTTGACGGCGAAAAAATAACCTGCGTTATGGGAATGTTAGCAGACAAGGATATTGACAGCTCGATAAAGCTCCTCGACGGAGTTTTCGAAACCGTTTACACTGTTCCCGTTGACAATCCGAGGGCGATTTCGTCAAAGGAGCTTGCAGAGAAATGCAAGGGGTATTTTAAAAACGTAACGTCATTTGACAGTGCCGAAAAGGCATTTGACGGCGCATTTGAAGATGCAGAAAAGAACGGCGGAGCTGTAGTAATCTGCGGCTCGCTTTACCTTGCAGGAGAAATCCGCCCGTATATTTTAGAAAAAGTTAAATAAACACAGAAAAATATTTCCATACAACAGAATAAAACAAATTTTTCACTCCATACTAATTATTATAGGTATGGAGTTTTTTATTTTATAAACGATAATTTAGCGTTAGAGTAATAGCCAACGTTGACGTAGGGACACGGCGTGCC
>DKWR01000019.1 GCA_002491825.1 Ruminococcaceae bacterium UBA7147 | reverse complement strand
GGGACGGCTTCCCAGACGTCCCGTTCACAAAAATTGCAATGCAATTTTTGTGTGGACACGGCTCGCCGTGTCCCTACGACAACGTTGCTATATTACAAACGCTAAATTATAGTTTAACGTACTTAAAAAAACACCCCTTGGAAAAATCCGAGGGGTGTTTGTACTATGAATTATAAAATCAGTTCAGCTTACATTTCATTTTTGCGACGTGCATAGTATGCAACTGCAACGCCTGCAAGCAATACCATAAGAATTGCTACGGTAGGAACTGCCGAACCTGTCTGAATTGCATTTTTGTCAGGAGCTTCGTCTACTGTTGCCGCCTTTGTTGCAGGAGCAGTAGTAGGAGCAACAGTAGTTTCAGCAACTGTTGTGGGAGCTACGGTTGTTTCGGGAACTGTTGTAGGAACTTCCTCCCATACAGCCTTAAGCGCTACGTTACCGTACATACCTTCAAGGCTCTTTCCTGCCTCTACTTTGCTGTCAATTTCCCAGTTACCGTCACCTGATACAACAGTCCAGCCTGCGAAGTTGTAACCGCTCTTTTCAGCTGAAGGAATTGTATCCTTGCTCTCGTTGTTGTAAATCATATCTGCAACAGCATTTCCGCCGTCTGTATCAAAAGTGATTGTATAGCTTTCGGCAGTCCAATGTGCATATACTGTGGTATCTTCCTCAAAAACTGTGCTTACGTCAATCTTTTCGCCGCCTGACGGTTTTGTGTACCAACCGTCAAATACGTGTTCCTCGTAAGCAGCTTCGGGTAATGTTTCGAGTGTGCCGTCTGTACCTGTCATTGCAGACTCAACGTCACAGCTACCGCCGTTAGCGTCAAATGTTACCTTGTATTCCTTCTTCTCAACAGGCTTATATGCAAGCGAGTTACCTCTGATAAAGATAATTGAATCTCTGATTGAATCGCCGCAGTCGGCAATTGCAAAGCAAACCTTTACAGGCTTACCTGCCTGAACAACTTTATTGCCGTTGCTGTTGACAAGGTTACTTGCGTCTGCTTTAAACATCGTTGTGATGCCCTGCATACCGAAGTCATAACCGTTATACTGACAACTAGGCATATATGTATAATACTTACTGCTTTCTTTGTACTTTCTGTTGCCCGATGCGTCCTTTGTAATTGTATTGTCAACGTTTACAATCTTACCGAAAGGAGTCTTTGCAACGTTGAATTTTTCGCCTGTTTCACTGTCAATAATCCAGAGCGCAAAAACATCGTTGTATTTTACAGGCTGGTCATACTCTGTTGAAGCAAAGAAGAAATCGAAAGTAAGGTCAGACGCAGTAGGAACGAGGTCAAAGCTGAGCTTAACTGCATCGTTTGTAGTGCCGGTAAAGCCAAGGCTCTGATAAATCGCTGTAAGGCCAGCGTCACCGCTTCCGCCGAGACTTTGGCTGCATATAGAATTTTTGAAAACATTTGACGAATTACCTGTTGTAAGCAGAAGTCCTTCGCTGAAAGGAAGTCCCATATCATCGGGCACTGCAAATTTTGCAACCTGAGTTTCTGACGCACACATATCTATTGATGCGTTCTGGGCTGTTATGCCTTCTGACATAACTATGCTTGCAGCCTCTTCGGCAGTAACGGGTGTTGCTGTGGGTTCTGCAACCTCAGCGGCGTCTATGCTGAAAGAAGCAGCCGAAGCCATAATTGCAGAAACGGTTAAAATTGAAATAACTTTTCTGAAATGTCTCATTTTATAAACCCTCCGTAAATATAAGAAGTGCTACTGATAAAAGCATTTGCAAGTTTTTATAATATTTTGTTTAAATCAACAATTTTATTATTCCCTACTAATATATTATAAATATTTTATATTTTATAGCCGTGCCGGTATTAATTTAAAGCAAAAATTCATAAAAATACAACATCCCTCGAAAAATATCCGAAGGATGTTTTACTTAAATATTAATTTATCTGTCCTCAAGCGGAACGTACTTTTTCTCTTTTGAAATGCTCATATATGCAGGGCGGATAATCTTTCCGGGATTTACAAGCTCTTCCAGTCTGTGCGCACTCCAGCCGGCAATACGTGCAGTAGCAAACAACGGAGTATAAAGCTCGCAGGGGATTTTAAGCATACTGTAAAGCAAGCCGCTGTAAAAGTCAACGTTTGCCGCAACGCCCTTGTAGATTTTTCTTTTCTTTGCAATTACCTCGGGTGCAAGACGTTCAACCTTTTCATAAAGATTAAACTCATCGTCATATCCCTCTGCTTCGGCAAGCTTCTGAACAGAGCCCTTAAGAATTACCTGACGGGGGTCGGAAATTGTATATACAGCGTGTCCCATTCCGTAGATAAGTCCCTTACAGTCAAACGCCTGTTTATCAAGGAGCTTTTCGAGGTAAGCCGAAATAGCCTCGTCGTCATTCCAGTCTCTGACGTGCTTTTTCAAATCCTCAAACATATAGAAAACCTTAACGTTTGCACCGCCGTGCCTCGGTCCCTTGAGTGACGCAAGAGCCGCCGCCATTGCAGAATATGTGTCAGTGCCGGACGAGGTTACAACGTGGGTTGTAAACGTCGAGTTGTTACCGCCGCCGTGTTCCATATGAAGAATAAGCGCCATATCAAGCACCTTTGCTTCAAGCGGAGTGTACTTTCTGTCGGGACGGAGAAGCGACAGGATTACCTCTGCCGTTGACATTGACGGGTCTGCACGGTGAATGTACAGGCTCTTATCACGCAGATAGTGGTTGTATGCGTGGTAGCCGTAAACTGACAACAGCGGGAATACGGAAATAAGCTGAACGCACTGTCTGAGAACATTATTGATTGAGGTATCGTTCGGATTTGTATCATAGCAGAAGAGTGTTAAAACACTTCGTGCAATTGAGTTCATCATATCCTCACTCGGAGCTTTTAATATTACGTCACGCACAAAATTCTGCGGCAGAGTTCTGTACTGCACAAGCAATTCCTTAAAGTCGTGAAGCTCCTTCGGATTTGGCATTTCGCCGAACAAAAGGAGATATACTACTTCCTCAAAACCAAAACGATTATCATCGGTTATGCCCTTGATAATATCATTTACGTTATATCCACGGTAGTAAAGCTCGCCGTCGCAGGGAACAAGCTTACCGTCAACTTCTTTATTCTGAATGATTGTCGAAATATCTGTAAGTCCCGTAAGGACGCCCTTACCGTCAAGGTCACGCAGTCCTCTTTTAACATTGTACTTGCTATAAAGAGAAGGGTCAATAATGGAGTTGTCCGTCATCTTCTTTGTGAGAACATTAATTTCCGGTGTAATTGCTGAATAGTCCCAGTTATTTTGCGTCATAATATCACTCCCTTTTATATATTTTCTATTATAACATATTTTTATGGGAAATAAAAGATACAATACTTGCAGAAGTGTCACATCTTTTTTAAAAAGATTTATACAATTTAGCAATAATTTTATTTTGATTATTCATTTTGAGGTCGGTTTTTGCAATTTTCTGTCAAAAATCGAATTGATTTTGCAATTAGATTTTTACATTAATTCATATACGATATAATGAAAGTTTTTAAAGCATAAACGATAATTTAGCGGCGAAGCCGCCGCAGGCAAATCGAGTGGAAAAGTC
>DKWR01000060.1:5168-16558 GCA_002491825.1 Ruminococcaceae bacterium UBA7147 | reverse complement strand
CGCAGTGGCAATCAAACTTTACCGATTAAATCGTAGTTTTAGAGGAAAACTCACATTTCCGTAGGGGACGGGTTCCTACACGTCCCAAAACGCTGCAAATATATCAATCAATCCGAGTAAAATAAACCTTAAAACAACACTCAACATTATAAATTCGGAACGAAGCGACCCATAATTCCGCATTACGCATTACGAATTCCGAATTAAATTTTTCGTGCACTCTACTAACATTTTCATAAACATTCCACTAACATAAATCAACGCAATGTTGAATGTTAAAAATTTGTTGAATATTGTTTACGTTTTACAAACATTTTCTAAAAACAGGTTGTGGACGTAAAAATCCAGTGTACAAGCCGTATTTTGTAACTTTTCTATATTTTAACATCACCTACTACGACTACGGAAAAATAAATATTATTAAGATAGGAGAAGAAAACTGCCGTGAAAATTTCGTGTTTAAGAACCGACCTTGCAAATGCAGTGTCAAATGTTTCAAGAGCCGTTTCTACAAAGGCCGCTATTCCTGCACTTGAAGGCGTGCTGATAAAAGCATACGATAACAAGCTCAACATCTCGGGCTATAATCTTGAGATTGGCATTACCACAGACATTGAGGCTACAATTCAGGCGGAGGGAGAAATTGTTGTCAGCGCAAAGCTGTTTCTGGATATTGTAAGACGCCTTCCCGAAGAAATTGTTATGATTGAAACAGATGACAGAATGGTTACCTACATAACCTGCGGTCACGTTGACTATCAGATTGTCGGTATGTCGTCGGTTGAATATCCGGATTTGCCGAGCTTTGAACAGACTGACTCAATCACAGTCAACGCAAAAATCCTGCGTGAGATGATTCGCCAGACAGTATATGCAGTCAGCGAGAACACTGCAAAGCCGATTTACACAGGTTCTCTGTTCGAAATTGAGGACGGCAATTTCAGAATTGTTGCAGTTGACGGCTACAGAATGGCAATAAGAAACGAAAGTGTTGACAGTGAAAGCAAAACGAGCTTTGTAGTCCCCGGCAAAACACAGCAGGAAGTTTTAAAGCTTTTAACAGACGATGATGAAAATGTTGAAATCATTATCGGTCAGCGACATATCACATTCAAGGTTAAAAATTACCGTGTAATTTCACGTCTTATCGAGGGTACTTTCCTCGACTATAACACGACAATTCCGAAAGAGGCAAAAACCGAAATCGTGATGAACACAAGAAGTATCATCAACGCAATTGAGAGAATGTCACTTTTGAATAATGACAGAGTACAAAGCCCCGTAAGGTGTATTTTTGCCGACGATGAAATTAAGCTTTCGTGCGCGTCAGCCGTTGGTAAGGCAAGCGATGTGCTGTCAGTTCCGATAATCGGCGATCCGGTTGAAATCGGCTTTAACAACCGCTATATGCTTGACGCTCTTAAGAACACCGATACCGACGAAATCAAGCTGATTTTAAACGGTCCTACTGCTCCGATGATTATTAAACCCGTAAAGGGCGACAGCTTTTTGTGTTTCGTACTTCCGATGAGGCTTGCAAATGAGAACTGAGAAGATTACAATTGACAGCGAATTTATAAAATTGCAGGATTTATTAAAGCTCGGCGGAGCAGTTGACACAGGCGGAATGGCAAAGGTTGTCATTCAGAACGGCGAGGTTGAGGTAAACGGAGAAATCTGCACAATGCGAGGAAAAAAGATGCGCAAGGGCGATTTTGCAGTTTTTGACGGTTTAAGATTAGAAGTTACTTGATTTAAAACCGACCGTAACTAACTGTTTGTAGGGACACGGCGTGCCGTGTCCGCAAGTAAATATCCATTGTAAATATTTCACAGCGGAGGAGAGTCGTTCCCTACAAAGTATGAAAGTAATAGCAGTAAAATTTGAAAATTACAGAAATCTGAAAAATGACATAATACAGCCCTGCGACGGCGTGAACATTATCTACGGTGACAATGCACAGGGAAAAACCAACCTGCTTGAGGCAATCTGGCTGTTCTGCGGAGGACATTCGTTCCGCAGTGCAAAGGACAGCGAGGTAATCAGGTGGGACGAAAACTTCGCAAGGCTTGAAATGAGATTTTTCGGGCAGGAGCGTGAGCAGACTGCAAAGCTTGTGTTCACAGGCAACAAAAAGCAACTCGAAATAAACGGAGTTGAAAAGAAATCTGCGGCGGCGCTGATTGAAAAATTCTGCGCAGTTGTGTTTTCGCCCGAGCATCTCAATCTGATAAAGAGAGGACCTTCGCAGAGAAGAAAATTCATTGACAGCGCAATTTGCAGGGAAAAACTGCAAAACGCAGTAATCCTCTCAAAATTCAACAGAGTTTTAGTACAGCGAAATTCGCTTTTAAAAGATATTTACAGACGTCCGTCGCTTGAGGACACACTGTCCGTATGGGACGAGCCGCTTGTTTTAAACGGCGCAATGCTCATAAAAAAGCGTATGGACTATGTTGAAATGCTCTCACAGAGGGCGAAAATATACCACGACGGAATTTCAAAAAACAGCGAAAATCTGGAGATAAAATATATATCTTCACTTGATGCGGAAATGTCCGACAGCACAGATGAAATTGCAGAAAAGTTCAGAAAAAAACTGAATGACAACAGAAACGACGACATCCGCACAGGCGTTACAAACTTCGGACCGCACAGGGACGATATTGAAATTCTGATTAACGGCAAGAATGCAAGAGCTTTCGGTTCGCAGGGACAGCAGAGAAGTGCAGTTTTGTCGCTTAAGCTTGCCGAAGCGTCGGTGCTTAAGGAGAGAATGGGCGAAGAGCCTGTTATTCTTCTCGACGACGTACTCTCGGAGCTTGACTCAAAAC
The DNA here is from genome assembly GCA_002491825.1 of Ruminococcaceae bacterium UBA7147. Taxonomy (GTDB): domain Bacteria; phylum Bacillota; class Clostridia; order Oscillospirales; family Acutalibacteraceae; genus Ruminococcoides. Next base: position 13,723 of record DKWR01000060.1, on the reverse strand, counting down.
GTCAGGATTTTTTGCTCAATGAGCTTAAGGATTGTCAGGTTTTCATAACCTGCTGTGAAAAATCAAACAAGGAACAGCTCAAAGAGGGAAAAATCTTTCTGCTGAAAAACGGGGAGGTCTGCTGATGTTTCTTCATCTGGGACAGGAAACGGTTATTACGACCGAAAGCATTGTCGCAATGTTTGATATCGACGCCTGCACCGTTTCAAAAAAGACGAGGGATTTCCTCGCAAAAGCTGAAAAAAACGGCGAGGTTGTAAACGTTTCGTACGAACTGCCGAAGTCGTTTGTCGTGTGCGAAAAGCAGGGTAAAACCGTTGTTTACATCACCCAGCTTTCGACAAAAACCCTGTTGCTGAGGCTTGAAAAGATAAATTTTTAAACTAAAAACACCGATTGATAACATAGAGGTGACATAAATAAATGGAAAACAGGAAATGTCCATATTGTTCAAAACGAATTTCATATATTTCTGCGTATTCAAGCAGGCGAAAAGCTGAATACGTGTGCGAGCGATGCGGAAAGGAAAGCAAGGTTGTCGTAAATCGCAAGGTTGTGCTTGCTTTTTTGCTTTCGGTTGTAATTTCCGTTGCAATTATGGCAGGCTGGATTTTTGCAGGTCTTGCTCATAATCCGCTCGGAATTTTGCTTGTAGCCGTTCCGTTTATAATTTTTACGGTGATTTCCCCGAAATTCGTAAAATTCGTTCCGCTTAAAAAGTACAAAAAATCTATGGAGGCACGCAAAGCCGGCATTGAATATTCCGACAATCTTATGACCTCCGAGCTTGAAGAAAACGTGGGCTACACCTTCGGTGCGTCAGCCGACACAGGCTCTGATTTCAAGATAAATTCAGACGTTTTCAATACGATTAGAGCTGAACGCAACGCCGCAAGAGAAAAGCTTAAAGACGACGAGCTAATATCGGACTCCTCTGAAATAAAGAAACCGGCTGAAAAAAGCGAAAGCTACGTTCCCGTAATCAAGAACGTAAGTGAAAAACATTCGTCCGACGACGTTCCGCTTAAGAAGATTCATTCCGAAACTACACCGAGAATGAGCAGAACACGCCACTACATTCCCGAACAGGAAGAAAAAGAGCCGAAAAAGCCCGACGGCAACCGATATTCGGCGAACAGGAAGTTCTGATAAGTATGTTTAAATTACCCGTTTGTCCCCATTGCAAAACAATTTACAGATACAAAGACGTTAAAAAAGAAGCAGTCAAAAAAGAGTGCAAGTGCTACAACTGCGGCAAGAAATTCAGAGTATCAAAAAAGAAAATTTTAATTTTATTTTTAATAATTGCATTAATTACTGCAATTTTTGACGTTCTGGCACTTTATATGATAGCAGGTACAAGCTTTATCGGACTGATGATTTTAAATATAATCGCAGTAACGGCAGGATTTTTACTGATACCGTATTTTATAGAATTTAAAAAGTAAATAATCTTGTACTGCATAATTGTAAAATAAATGTAGGGAACGGTCTTGACCGTTCCGATAGTTTCAGATGTTTGCTGTATTTTTGCGGAATGGTCAAGACCATTCCCTACACTATGGAGCAGTGATACACTGTCGGAGGTAAATATGGATAAAGAAGTTTATGAAGTAAATGAATTAATTGAGAAAATTGAAAATAACAACAAAGAGGAACTGGATAACGAGTCCGAAGTTATCGAGGATTTCAGCGACGAATCCAAGGTCGAAATGACAAAGGTTGAGCAGGAATACGGCGCTGATGAAATTCAGGTTCTCGAAGGTCTTGAAGCCGTAAGAAAACGCCCCGGTATGTACATTGGCTCTACAGGTCCGAGAGGACTTCACCACCTTGTTTACGAAATCGTCGACAACTCAATCGACGAGGCTCTTGCAGGCTACTGCACAAAAATCGACGTTGTAATCGAGGACGGCGACATCATCAGAGTAACCGACAACGGACGTGGTATTCCCGTCGGCGTAAACAGTAAAACAGGACTTCCTGCCGTTACGGTTGTATTCACCGTTCTTCACGCAGGCGGCAAGTTCGGCGGCGGCGGCTACAAGGTTTCGGGCGGTCTGCACGGCGTTGGTGCGTCCGTTGTAAACGCACTTTCCGAGTGGCTCGAAGTCAAGGTATGCGACGGCGAGGACGTTTATTTCCAGCGTTACGAAAGAGGAAAAATCATCACTCCGCTTGAAAAAATCGGCAAGTCAGACGTAAAGGGTACAGAAGTCAGATTCAAGGCTGACCCCGAGGTGTTCAAGGAAACCACCGTTTACGATTACTCTGTGCTTGAAAGACGTCTGCGTGAACAGGCATTCCTCAATGCAGGTGTTCATATTGAGCTTCGTGACGAGCGTGACGCTGAAAATATCATTAAAAACAACTTTGTTTACGAGGGCGGCATAAGAAGCTTTATCGACTTTATCCACAAGAAACGCTCTTTAGAGGTTATCCACCCTGACGTAATTTACTTTGCCGCAAAGAACGAGGAGGATACCATTGCAGTTGAAATTGCAATGCAGTACAACGAAAGCTACAACGAAAATATTTTAACATTTGCAAACAATATCCACACCACAGACGGCGGTACTCACGAGGAGGGATTCAAGCGTGCATTGACCTACGTGATGAACGACTACGCACGCAAGTTCGGTAAATTAAAAGAAAACGACAAGAATTTAAGCGGTGAGGACGTAAGAGAAGGCTTGACTGCAATCGTCAGCGTAAAGCTCAAAGAGGCACAGTTTGAAGGTCAGACCAAGGCAAAGCTCGGCAACACCGAGGTAAGAACAATGGTCGATAAGCTGATGCGTGAAAAGCTGTCGGTTTATCTTGAAGAAAATCCCGCCGTTGCAAAGGCAATTTTTGAGAAGTCGCTCGCATCCGCAAGGGCAAGAGAGGCGGCAAGAAAGGCGAGAGAGAGCGTAAGAAGAAAGTCTGCGCTTGAATCTGCACAGCTCCCCGGCAAGCTTGCCGATTGTCAGTCGAAGGACAGCAGTGAAACAGAGATTTTCATTGTCGAGGGTGACTCCGCAGGCGGCTCTGCAAAGGGCGGACGTGACAGAAGAATACAGGCAATTCTTCCTCTGTGGGGCAAGATGCTCAACGTTGAGAAGGCAAGAATTGACAAGGTTTACGGAAACGATAAGCTGATGCCCGTAATTACCGCACTCGGAACTGGTATCGGCGATGAATTTGACATTAACAAGTTAAGATACGATAAGGTAATCATTATGGCGGATGCCGATGTTGACGGCTCGCACATCAGAACGCTTTTGCTTACGTTCTTCTTCAGATATATGCGTCCCCTCGTGGAGGAAGGACACGTGTACATTGCACAGCCTCCGCTTTACAGAATCACGAAGAACAAGGACCATAAGTATGCCTACTCCGATATTGAGCGTGACCAGATTTTGTCGCAGATTGAGGGAAAAAGCGAAATTCAGCGATACAAAGGTCTTGGTGAAATGGACGCCGAACAGCTCTGGGAAACAACAATGAACCCCGAAACAAGACTTATGTTAAGAGTTGAGTTAAGCGACGCCGAAGCAGCAGACGAAACCTTTACAATCCTTATGGGCGACAAGGTTGAGCCGAGAAGAGAGTTCATTGAAAAGAACGCAAAATACGTTCAGAATCTGGACGTATAATTTAGTTTGGAGTTTGGAGTGTGAAGTGTGGAGTTTCGGTCGGGTAGATAGGTTGCAATAATTTAAAACTTTATTACCCGACTTTAAACTTAAATTAATCGGTTAAGTTGATAATTATATATTAATTTTAATTCAGCGTACAAACCTTTCCAAACAACACGCACTATTACAAATTCGGAGCGGAGCGACCCTTAACTCCAAACTCCAAACTCCACTCTCCACACTCAATAAAGTCTATACCTACGTAAAAATGAATACAAAGCTATAAAGAACATCAATTCTTAAAAAGGGGTTGTGAAAATGCATTCAAGGTCAAAAATCACCGTAAGATATGCCGAAACCGACAAAATGGGAATTGCTCACCATTCAAACTATCCCGTTTGGTACGAGGTCGGCAGGTCGGATTTTATAAAAATGTTCGGCACAAGCTATACTGAAATGGAAGAGGCAGGAGTTATGACGCCTCTGCGCAATCTCAACTGCCATTTCAAGCTCCCTGCCTGCTATGAGGACGAGCTGATTATACGCACTTGGTGCACAGCTATGTCAGCTGCAAGAATTGAGTTTTCATATACGGTAAAGCGCATTGAGCCTGACGGCAGTGAAACCGAGCTTGGCTACGGCTCAACAGAGCACGGCTTTGTCGATTCAAAAACCTTCCGCCCCTGTAATGTCAGAAAACGACTCCCCGATTTGTATGAAAAAATTAATAATAATATAAAACACTTTTAATTTTTGAATAAATAATGATAAAGCAAAAACGCAAACAAATACGGCTTAAAAATTACGATTATTCTGAAAACGGAGCATATTTTGTAACGATTTGCACAAATGAGAAAAAGTGTATTTTTGGTTATATGAAAGACGGAATAATGCATTGTAACGACTATGGGAAAATTGCAAATAAGGAAATTGAAAACACAATAAAATTACGTGAAAAATACGGTGTAAAAATTAATAAATATGTAGTTATGCCTAATCACGTTCATCTGATAATAGAAATAACGAAAGAATCAGATAAACCTGACGTAGGGACACGGCGTGCCGTGTCCGAGTATAAGTACAACGCATTTTCAAAGTCAGTACCTCAGTCAATATCAACGATAGTCGGAGCGTATAAATCAGCTGTCACAAAGCGGATAAATTTGCAGGGAGGACACGGCACGCCGTGTCCCTACGAAAAGTCAGCTGAATCACCGATATGGCAATCCAGATTTCACGACCATATAATTAGAACACAAAAAGATTATGACAAGATATGGGAATATATTGATACAAACCCGATTAAATGGGAATTGGATAAATATTATATAGAATAAAGATTAAAATAAGATAAATATACCCGAATAAAAAGAGGTAAAAATATGGATAATGAACGCAATGAACAATTGAATAATGCAAAAATTATTGACGTAGATTTGCAAAATGAGATGCGCAAGAGCTTTCTCGATTACTCAATGAGCGTAATCGTTGCACGTGCGCTCCCCGACGTTCGTGACGGCTTGAAGCCTGTTCACAGACGTATTCTCTACACAATGTACGAAAGAGGTCTTGAACCGTCCAAGCCCTACCATAAGTGCGCCGATACGGTAGGTTCGGTGCTCGGTGCGTACCACCCTCACGGTGACGGTTCCGTTTATGACGCTATGGTAAGACTTGCGCAGGACTTTTCAATGAGATATATGCTCGTTGACGGTCACGGTAACTTCGGTTCTGTTGACGGCGACCCGCCTGCTGCTTACCGTTACACAGAGGCGAGAATGAGCAAAATTTCTATGGAAATGCTCACCGACATTGACAAGGATACCGTTAATTTCAGTCCCAACTACGACGACCGTCTTAAAGAGCCTGATGTGCTTCCCAGCCGTTTTCCTAATCTTCTCGTAAACGGCTCAAGCGGTATCGCTGTTGGTATGGCTACAAACATTCCTCCGCATAACCTCGGCGAAACAATCGACGCAGTCTGTATGCTTATCGACAACCCCGACGCAGAGGTTGCCGAACTGATGGAGTGTATTCCCGGTCCCGACTTCCCGACAGGCGGAATCATTATGGGCAGAAGCGGAATCCGTGCCGCTTACGCAACGGGCAAGGGCAAAATCACCGTTCGTGCAAAGACGGAAATTGTCGAGGGCAAGAACGGCAGATTCAAGATTGTCGTTACCGAGCTTCCGTATCAGGTCAACAAGGCAAGGCTTATTGAGCATATTGCCGACCTTGTAAAGGACAAGAAAATGGAGGGTATCTCAAATATTGAGGATCACTCCGACCGTCAGGGTATGCACATTGAAATCGACATCAAGCGTGACGCATCACCCCAGATTGTGCTCAATCAGCTTTTCTCGTTCACACAGATGCAGGTTACCTTCGGCGCAATTATGCTTGCAATTGTTGACGGCGAGCCGAAAATCCTTTCGCTTAAGGAAATGCTCAAGTGCTACATAGATTTTCAGGAGGACGTTATCCGCCGCCGTACCGAGTTTGATTTAAAGAAGGCACAGGACAGGGCGCATATCCTCGAAGGCCTAAAAATTGCGCTTGACTTTATTGACGAGGTAATTTCAATCATCAGACACAGCAAGGACTTGCCGACTGCAAGGACTGCTCTTATGGAGCGTTTCGGTCTTGACGAGGTTCAGGCGCAGGCTATTGTTCAGATGCGTTTAGGACAGCTCACAAATATGGAGCAGGCAAAGATTGAGGACGAAATTGCCGCACTTCACGCAAAAATCAAGGAATTTTTGGAAATCCTTGCAAGCGAAACAAGAAAGCTTGAGATTGTCAAGGAAGAGCTTCTTGCAATCAGAAATAAATACGCCGACCCCAGACGTACCGAAATCTGCGCAATCAGCGGCGAGGTTGATATTGAGGATCTCATTCCGCAGGAGGAGTGCGTGCTAACTCTTACACAGTTCGGCTACGTAAAGCGACTCTCGGTTGATACCTACAAGATTCAGCGCAGAGGCGGCAGAGGCGTTTCAGGTATGTCACGCCGTGAAGAGGATGTGGCAACCGAAATGTTCATCATCAATTCACACGACTACGTGCTGTTCTTCACCGACAAGGGAAGAGTTTACAGGCTTAAATGCTATGAGGTTCCAGAGGGCTCAAGGCAGTCAAAGGGCATTAATATTGCAAATCTGTTGCCGATTTCGCCCGACGAAAAGGTAACCTCAATGATAAGAGTGCCTGAGTTTGACGAGGACAAGTACCTGATTATGGTAACACGTCAGGGCATAATCAAGCGTATCGCACTCAATGCGTACAACACTGCACGTAAGGGCGGACTTATTGCGCTCGAACTCAACGAGGGCGACGAGCTTGCGTGGGTAAGAATGACCGACGGCAATCAACAGGTTATCGTTGCAACAAAGAAGGGCGTTGCAATCCGCTTTAATGAAACCGACGTCCGTGAAATGGGCAGACAGGCAAGAGGCGTTAAGGCACTCAAGCTCAAAGAGGACGACTGCGTTGTCGGAATGAGCGTTGTGCGTGAGGGCGGACTTGTGCTGACCGTTTCCGAAACAGGCTACGGCAGACTTTCAAGCCCCGACGATTACCGTGTTCAGAGCCGTGGCGGTAAGGGACTTTTGAACTACCACGTTGAAAAATACGGCGACGTTGCCGCAATCAAGGTTGTCAATCTCGACGACGATATTATCATAATCTCGCAGGAGGGCATAATCATCAGAATTGCCGCAGAGTCAATCAGAGTATGCTCACGTCCGTCAAAGGGCGTTACCGTTATGAAGGTGAACGGCGACGACAAGGTTGTTACAATTGCACGTGCACCGCACGAGGCAGAGGAAGAAATTTCCGAAACCGAGAATGAAACGGAAGAAACTGTACAGGATAATTCCGTAGAGCAGGAAACAACAGCCGAAGAAAATAAAGAAAACGAATAAAAATATGGGCGGATTTTATCCGCCCTAATCGTTATAATAATTAACAATTATATATGAAAAAATTATTAATATCTTTACTTATAATCTCAACCGTACTCTTGTACGGCTGTACCGACAATAACAAATCAATAGACGTTGAACAGCCCGAAAAAATCGCAACGGGCGACCAGATTTTTTCAGCGAAAAACGAAAATGCCGTTGAAGAAAGCGACAACGTAAACGGTATGCGCTTTACGCTGACGCTCTCCGACTTTACCGAAAAGTACAACAAAATTGCAAGAAGAACAGACGGAATCCTTGCAATTAACAAGGAAAAGTGGAAGGTAAACGGAGAAACAAAAATCGACTCAAACGGCGTTGAAATCCGCTACTATTACTACGACGAAAGCGACACTAATTTTACCGCAACGGTTGAGGTGCAGACGGGCAAAATTATGAACATCGGCTGCGGAACAACAATGTCGAACTTTGTTTCACAGGACGATGATACAAACAACAGCGACGCAATTCTTAAGAAATCCGCAATTATGGCGGCGGCAGTCTGCCAGTTCCCGACTGACAGTCTGGACGTTTTGCAGGACATTTTCTACCGCACAACGTTTGACTCGAACAGCTCGTTCTGGTATCAGGGTTTTATATTTTCACTGAGTACGCAGGAAAATAAGTCAGACAGCGAAAAAAGCGTTATGCTTTTGCGAGTTTTTCCCGTCATTGACGAGTTAAAGGACGAGTGGAAGATAACCGACTACGAGGTTTATGCCGCTTCTGCTCCTGCCCCGACATAATAAATTAATTCGGAATTCGGAATGCGTAATACGGAATTGGCGGTCGAGTGGAAAAATCGTATTGTTTTGATAAATCGGATGCCCGAATTTAAAATTGATATATAGGTAACGTTTCCTTTACAGACGTAGGGACACGGCGTGCCGTGTCCGCAGTGGCAATCAAACTTTACCGATTAAACCATAATTATAGAGGGACAACAAACCTTTCCGTAGGGGACGGCTTCCCA
>DKWR01000060.1:0-4888 GCA_002491825.1 Ruminococcaceae bacterium UBA7147 | reverse complement strand
TCCCAGACGTCCCATTCACAAAAATTGCAATGCAATTTTTGTGTGGACACGGCACGCCGTGTCCCTACGATAGTGTAGAATCCTAATGCATTAAAAAAGGATGTGATTTTTATGATTACCCTTACCGAAACAGATATAATCCAGCTTTTGCGAAAAAATAATTTAAACGCCGACACTTTGCAGGAAAACGTCGTTGAAACACTTATGAGAAAAAAGCTTAAGGTTGCAACCGCCGAAAGTTGTACAGGCGGACTTGTCAGCGAACGCATAACACGTGTGAGCGGTTCAAGCGAGGTTTTCGACTGCGGAATATGTTCCTATGCAAACGAGATAAAGCACAAAATTCTCGGCGTAAGTGAGGAAACTCTCAACGTGCTCGGCGCAGTTTCTGCCGAAACCGCAATTCAGATGGCGGAGGGCGTGAAAAAGCTCTCGTGTGCCGACATCGGAATCAGCACAACCGGAATTGCAGGGCCGACGGGCGGCACTCCCGAAAAACCCGTCGGTCTTGTGTACTGCGGAGTGTGTACAAAAAACAAAACTTATGCATTTAAGCTTGATTTCAGCCTTGCCTCAAACAGAGCCGACGCTCGCAATTACATCAGAAAACTCACTTCCGATGCGGTTTTATTCACTATTTTAAACATTATTTACGAGCAAATGTAAAACAAAGTAATAATAAAGTAAGAATTCCAAAAAAAACTTGTAAAAAAAACGTTTATGTGCTAATATTATATTGATACTGTGAAGTTGTGGGGTATGTTGCGCCAAAAACGCATTGTGCCCGAGCTTTGCAGAATTTAAAATTTAATATCCGTCAGAATGGAGTTGATTTTTATGGCTAGAAGCGCAGGTATTCTTCTCTCGATTACTTCGCTTCCGTCCCCCTACGGAATCGGCACTATCGGCAAAGAGGCTCGCAAATTTGCTGACTTTCTCAAAAAGGCAGGTCAGACAGTATGGCAGATTCTCCCCGTTGGTCCGACAAGCTACGGCGATTCACCGTACCAGTCCTTTTCAACCTATGCAGGCAATCCCTACCTGATTGACCTCGACACTCTCTGTGACGAAGGTCTTGTTACCAAGGAGCAGATTGAAAGCTTTGACTGGGGCAGTAACAGCGCCGAAGTTGATTATGAAAAAATTTACAACAGCAGATTTGAAGTCCTGAAGATTGCTTACAACAACTTCAAAAAATTAAGCAAGGACGAGCAGAAGGCTTTTTCGTCATTCAAGCGCAAAAACTGCAAGTGGCTGAAAAATTATGCGCTTTATATGGCTGTTAAAAAGAGCTTTAATATGGTTTCGTGGACAGAGTGGCCCGATGAAGAAATCAAAATGCACGAGGAAGCGGCTGTTAAGCGTTACGAGCGCAAGCTCAAGGATGAAGTTGACTTCTGGAAGTTCGTTCAGTTCAAGTTCTACGAGCAGTGGGAGTCCTTCCGTGCATACGTAAACGGACTCGGAATCAAGATTTTAGGTGATATGCCTATCTACGTTGCAATGGACAGCGCAGACACCTGGGCAAATCCCGAGCTCTTCCAGCTCTATGACGACGGCGACCCGATTGCAGTTGCAGGCTGTCCGCCCGACTACTTCTCCGAAACAGGTCAGCTCTGGGGCAACCCGCTCTACGACTGGGATTACCTTGAGCAGACAGATTACGAGTGGTGGTTTGAGCGCATCAAGGCGGCTTCAAAGCTGTATGACATTACAAGAATCGACCACTTCAGAGCTTTTGCAAGCTACTATTCAATCCCGTACCCTGCCGAAAATGCAATCAACGGCGAATGGGTTGTAGGTCCGAGAATCAAGTTCTTCCAAATGATGGAAGAAGAGCTCGGCAAGATTGATATTGTTGCAGAGGACCTCGGAACTCTTACCCCTGACGTAACCGAGCTTATGGAGCAGACAGGCTATCCGGGAATGAAGGTTCTTGAATTTGCTTTTGACAGCGGCGAGGAGAACGACTACCTACCGCATAAATATACAGAAAACTGCGTAGTTTATACGGGAACTCACGACAACGACACCCTTATGGGCTGGGTTGAAACTGCTAATCCCGACGATGTTGCCTACGCAAGAAGCTACTGCAAGATGGCAGATGACGAGCCCTTTAACTGGGGACTTATCCGCACAGCTTACGAAAGTAAGGCAGGAATGGCAATTGTTCCTATGCAGGATATTTTAGGTCTTGGCAAGGACGCAAGAATGAACACTCCGTCAACTCTCGGCGGAAACTGGATCTGGCGACTTGACAGCGATGCTCTCACAGAAGAGCTTGCAGATAAATTAAAATCAATGTCTGTAAATAGCGGACGACTGGAGGACTAAACAATGGGTAATATTATGGAAAAGCTTGAACTCACAGCACAGTCAATGTACTGCAAAAAGGTTGAAGAGCTTACTCCTTCCGAGCTTCATCTTTCTCTCGGCAAGGCTGTTATGGGCGAAATTGCAGACAACTGGGCAAAGAGCAAGGCTAAACACAACAGCGAACGCAGAGCTTACTATTTTTCAGCTGAGTTCCTTATGGGCAGAATGATGTACAACAACCTCTACTGCCTCGGAATCCTCGAGGACGTTAAGAAGATGCTCAAGAAAAAGGGCGTTGACATCAACGTATTTGAGGACATCGACGACGCAGCTCTCGGTAACGGCGGTCTCGGCAGACTCGCAGCCTGCTATCTCGACAGTGCCGCTACACAGGAAGTTCCGCTTGACGGCTACGGCATCCGCTATAAATACGGTCTTTTCAAGCAGCTTATCGAGGACGGCTATCAGGTAGAAGTTGCCGACAACTGGCAGAGATTTGATGACCCCTGGTGCATCAGAAAAGAGGACGAGGCTGTAACAGTTTCCTTCAAGGATCAGACTGTTAAGGCTGTTCCCTACGATATGGCTGTTATCGGCTGTAAGACAGACAACATCAACACACTCCGTCTGTGGCAGGCTGAGGCTGTAAACGATTTTGACTTTACTGCTTTCAACGACACACAGTACGACAAAGCTGTTAAGGAAAAGAACGACGCCGAGAACATCTCAAAGGTTCTTTATCCCAACGATAACAAGTACGAGGGCAAGGTGCTCCGCTTAAAGCAGCAGTATTTCTTCTGCTCTGCTTCACTTCAGGACATCCTTCGCCGCTACAAGGCAAAGCACGGCAACGATTTCAGCTTCTTTGCAAAGGAAAACGCAATTCAGCTTAACGATACTCACCCCGTATCCTGCGTTCCCGAGCTTGTAAGACTTCTTCAGAACGAAGGCTTAAGCTTTGACGAAGCATTCGAAATCGCAAGAAAGACATGCTCATACACTAACCACACAGTTTTAGGCGAGGCTCTTGAGAAGTGGCCTGCTGACCTTATGACTCAGGTTATCCCCGAAATTTACCACATCATCTGCCTTATTGCCAACAAGTGTCAGGAAGAGCTTACTGCAAAGGGCGTTTCCGAGGATATGAAGGCAAAGATGCGCATTGTTGACGGCAACGTTGTTCATATGGCAAGACTTGCAACATATGCCGCTACTTATGTAAACGGTGTTGCACAGCTCCACACAGAAATCCTCAAGGACGACGTTCTCAAGGAGTGGTATCAGGTATATCCCGAGAGATTCCAGAACAAGACAAACGGTATCACACAGCGCCGTTGGTTAGGTCTTTGCAACCCCGAGCTTTCTGCTCTTATCACAGAAAAGGTTGGCTCTGACGAGTGGCTCACAGACCTTTCACTCATCTCAAAGCTCAACGACTGTATGGACGCAAGAACAATCACAAAGTTCAACAATATCAAGAAGAAGAAGAAGGTTCAGCTTGCCGAGTACATCAAGAAGATGGACGGCTTTGACATCAACCCCGAGTCAATCTACGATGTTCAGGTTAAGCGTCTTCACGAGTACAAAAGACAGCTCCTTAACGCTTTCTCCATTATGACAATCTACTTCAGATTAAAGGAGAAGAAGCTCACGAACTGGACTCCCACAACCTTTATCTTCGGTGCAAAGGCAGCTCCCGGTTACGCAAGAGCAAAGGCAATCATCAAGTACATCAACGAGATTGCAAACCTTGTAAACAACGACCCCGATACAAAGGATCTCCTTCAGGTTTACTTCATTTCAAACTACAACGTATCTTATGCTGAGAAGATTGTTGTTGCTGCTGATATTTCAGAGCAGACTTCAACAGCAGGTCTTGAGGCTTCCGGTACAGGTAATATGAAGTTTATGCTCAACGGTGCAGTTACACTCGGCACATACGACGGCGCTAACATCGAAATCGCAGAGTGTGCAGGCGAAGAGAACGAGTACATCTTCGGCGCAAGAGTTGAGGACATTGAAAGACTTAAGGCAGAGGGCTACAACCCCAAGGCTCTCTACGACGCTAACCCCGAAATCAAGAGAGTTATCGATACACTTATCGACGGTACATTTGATGACGACGGCGCACAGGGCGAGGGCAGCTTCAGAGAGCTCCACGACGCACTCCTCAAGGGTACATCTTGGCAGGTTGCTGACCACTACTTCCTCCTTTACGATCTTCCCCTTTATGTTGACGCAAAAATCAAGGCTAACGCTGATTATGCAGACAGAAAGGCATTTGGTAAGAAGTGCCTGATGAACGTTGCAAACGCAGGCAAGTTCTCATCAGACCGTGCTATCGTAGAGTACGCAAAGGAAATCTGGCATACTTCCTACAAGGGTATGAAGAAGAAATAATTTGCCGAACGTTCAGGTTCGCAATATGCAAAAACAAGTCGGACTGACCGTAGATCGGTTCGGCTTGTTTTAATTAGATTTATTTATTCGGAAAATATAGACTGTAATTGAGATAAACTATAATTTGCCGAGTGCCTCGGCGGGCAATTCGAGCGGAAAAGTCAGTTTGTTT
>DKWR01000036.1 GCA_002491825.1 Ruminococcaceae bacterium UBA7147 | reverse complement strand
ACAAACCGACTTTTCCACTCGATTTGCGAGCCGAGGCACTCGGCTAAATTATAGTTTATCTTATGTGAAAGCGATGTGAAACTTTTACATTTGCGGAAAAATTTTTAAAAAACTCTTGACTTTTACTGACTTTGGTATTATATTAAGAATAAAGCAGTTAGCACTCGAACACCGAGAGTGCTAAAACAGCAAAAACCGACTTCGGAATGTGAGGTGAACGGTATGGAGCTGGCTGCGAGAAAACAGAAAATCCTTTCGGCGATTGTCGAAAGCTTTATCCGCACAGGCGAGCCTGTCGGCTCAAAGTCGCTGATAAACGAAACAGGGCTTGACGTTTCCTCGGCTACGGTGCGAAACGAGATGGCTGACCTTACCAACAAGGGCTTTCTTGTTCAGCCGCACACCTCGGCAGGGCGTGTGCCCACTGCGCAGGCGTACCGCTACTACGTTGACAACATAATGAAGGCAACGCCCGTATCGCAGAGCGGCAGGGAGTACATTGAAACAACGCTTTACCGCAGTGCCGATTCGCCCGAGAGTATTCTACAGGGTGCGTCAGACCTCATTTCACAGCTCACAAACCTTGCCTCGGTTGCGACAACGCCTGACGGCGAGGAAAGCAGAGTTCACAGAATCAGCTTTGTACAGACGGGTTCTCACACGGCGATGGCTGTTGTGATTGCCTCAAACGGAATTATCAAAACAAAGCTTTTCAGGTGCGAGTTCCTCATCACCCCTGAAATCCTCGAGGTTTTTGACAAGGCGCTCAACAAAACATTTTCGGGCGTTAAGCTTTCTTCAATCAATCAGCCGTTTATCCAGACTGCGGCGGCACGCTTCGGCGAGCTTTCGCTGTTTATGCCGGGAGTGCTTATGGCGATTATGGACGGTGCAAAATCCGCCCGTGAAATCAGCGTTTGCCACAGCGGCTACACAAGGCTGATGTTTGCACCCGATATTGATTTTCTGACTGCAAGAGGTGTGATTGAGTTTCTGAACAACGAACACGACCTTGCCTCAATGCTTGAAAACCTCCCGATTGACACCTCGGTTTCAATCGGATATGAAAACAGCAGAACGGAGCTTGCCCAAAGCTCGGTCGTTTCAACCCGATACGCCGTTGACGGAAAGCCGTCGGGTGTGCTTGCGGTTGTAGGACCTGTGAGAATGGATTACGGCAGAGTGATTTCAATTCTCGAGAGCGTAGCCGATACAGTCGGAACGCTGATTGGCGAGCTTACAGACATAGACCTTGATTAGTGTGGAGCTTTTTAAGTGTGGAGTTTGGAGTGTGGAGTGTGGAGTTTCGGTCGAGTGGATAGGTTTCGGTAATTCAAAAGTTTATTGCCCGAATTAATTTATATGCGGCGTTGCCGCAGAGGTTTAAATTTTTGTTTCCAACGTTTCCTATATATTAATCAAACCAAGGAAAACAAACCTTTCCAAACAACACGCAACATTACAAATTCGGAGCGCAGCGACCATTAACTCCACACTCCAAACTCCACACTCCAAACTAAATTAAAAGTCCTTTAAAGGAGGATAAAAATGCCAAAGAAAAAGTGCGAAAATGCCGAAGAAGTAAAGGAAACCACAGCCGAAGCTGAAAATACAGTCGAAGCCGAAAAGGTTGAGGAAACAAAAGGCAAAAAGAGCAAGAAAGACGACGAAAAGGTGAAAAAGCTTGAGGAGGAGCTTGCGGCGCAGAAGGACAAATATATGCGACTTGCCGCAGAGTACGACAACTACCGCAAGCGCACCGCAAACGAAAAGCTTTCGATTTACGATGACGCTACCGCAAAGGCGGTTACGGAGCTTTTACCCGTTGCCGACAGCGTGAGAATGGCGCTTGACAACCTTGCAAACGCAGACCCCGAAATCGTCAAGGGAATTGAGCTTATTTCAAATCAGCTTGACAAATCCTTTGAAAAGCTCAAGATTGAGTCGTTCGGAAAAATCGGCGACGAGTTCGACCCGAATCTTCACAACGCAATCTCAAGGGTTGAAAGCGAGGAGCTTGGCGAAAACACAATCGCACAGGTTTTCCAGACAGGCTACAAAATCGGCGACAAAATTATCCGCCACGCAATGGTACAGGTAGCGAATTGTTAATTCGGAATGCGGAATGCGTAATTCGGAATTAATAATTTTTAAATAAACAACAAATTCTAATAAAAATACACAGACTGTCGAAAAAGTAGTAACATTAAATTTAGAATAGTCAACTTTTGTGATATAGCCAAGCCTTCCCTTGAGGGAAGGTGTCACAGTGATTTATCGCTGTGACGGAAGGGTGGTAGGGGAGAAGAACGTGCAAAAGACAAGAAAAAGTTCATCTCCACCCCTCAGTCATTTTGCAGGCAAAATGACAGCTCCCCTTTTGAGGGGAGCCTTGGATATAACAGCAAAGTCTTGTTGTATAAATTTTAAATTTTCTGCTTATTATGACTTTTTATACAAGCTGACAAATCTTAATTTTACCGGAGGAATTTATTATGGCAAAGACAATAGGTATAGATTTAGGTACAACAAACTCCTGCGTAGCAGTAATCGAAGGCGGCGAGCCCGTTGTAATCGCAAACGCAGAGGGCGCAAGAACTACTCCGTCCGTAGTTGCATTTTCAAAGGACGGCGAAAGAATGGTAGGTCAGGTTGCAAAACGTCAGGCTATCACAAACCCCGAAAGAACAGTATCGTCAATCAAAAGAGAAATGGGTACTTCCCACAAGGTAACAATCGACGGCAAGAACTACACACCGCAGGAAATTTCTGCTATGGTTCTTCAGAAGCTCAAGGCTGACGCAGAGGCTTACCTCGGCGAAACAGTTTCACAGGCTGTTATCACAGTTCCGGCTTACTTCACAGACGCACAGCGTCAGGCTACAAAGGACGCAGGTAAAATCGCAGGTCTTGACGTTAAGAGAATCATCAACGAGCCTACAGCCGCAGCTCTCTCCTACGGCGTTGACAAGGAAAACGACCAGAAGGTTATGGTTTACGACCTCGGCGGCGGCACATTCGACGTTTCAATCATCGAAATGGGCGACGGCGTTCAGGAGGTTCTTGCAACAGCAGGTAACAACCGTCTCGGCGGCGACGACTTCGACAAGAGAATCATCGACTGGATGGTTTCATCCTTCAAGACAGAAACAGGCATTGACCTTTCATCCGATAAAATGGCTATGCAGAGATTAAAGGAAGCAGCAGAGAAGGCTAAAATTGAGCTTTCGGGCGTAACAACCTCTTCTATCAACCTTCCCTTTATCACTGCTGACCAGACAGGTCCGAAGCACCTTGACTTAACTCTCACAAGAGCAAAGTTTGACGAGCTTACATCAGACCTCGTAGAGGCTACAATGGGTCCCGTTCGTTCCGCACTCTCCGATTCAGGACTTCAGATCGGTCAGATTGACAAGGTTCTTATGGTTGGCGGTTCTTCAAGAATCCCCGCTGTTCAGGAAGCTGTTAAAAAGCTTATCGGCAAAGAGCCGTTCAAGGGCATCAACCCCGACGAATGCGTTGCAATCGGCGCGGCTATTCAGGCAGGCGTGCTCGGCGGCGAGGTTGACGGACTTCTCCTTCTCGACGTTACTCCCCTTTCACTCGGCGTTGAAACAATGGGCGGCGTAATGACGAAGATTATCGACAGAAACACAACAATTCCTACAAAGAAGAGCCAGATTTTCTCAACAGCTGCCGACAATCAGACACAGGTTGAAATCAACGTTCTTCAGGGTGAGCGTGAGTTTGCACGTGACAACAAACAGCTCGGTCTGTTCGCTCTTACAGGTATCGCTCCAGCAATGCGCGGTGTTCCGCAGATTGAGGTTACATTCGACATTGACGCAAACGGTATCGTAAACGTTTCCGCAAAGGACCTCGGCACAGGCAAGGAGCAGAAGATTACAATTTCTTCTTCAACAAATATGAGCAAGGAAGACATCGACAAGGCTGTTAAGGAAGCAGAGCAGTATGCCGCTGACGACAAGAAGCGCCGTGAGGCAGTTGACGCAAAGAACGAAGCCGAGAATATGGTTTATCAGGCTGAAAAGCTCGTAAACGAGAGCGGCGACAAGCTTGCAGACGACGACAAGAACACTCTTAACACAAAGATTTCCGCTCTTAAAGAGGCAATCTCAAAGGACGACGCAGATATGATGAAGGCTGCAAAGGACGACTTGCAGAAGGCTCTCTACGACGTATCCGCAAAGCTCTATCAGCAGGCAGCTCCGCAGGGCAATCCCCAGCCGGGTGCTCCCGATATGGGCGGTGCTCAGCCGAACAACAGCGGTGACCCGAATGTTTACGACGCTGACTTCAAGGACGTTGACGACAACAATTAATTATAGTATAATATAACGTAATCAAAGGAGCTGTTAATTATGGCAGCTCCTTTGTCGAGTACCTCGACTCGTAAATCGAGTGGAAAAATCGGACTGTTCGGACAAAACGGTTGCCCGATTTTTAAGTTGATAAATCGGTAACGTTTATTTTTAGTGTAGGGAACAGTCTTGACTATTCCGCAGGACGACTGCTAACTTATAGGTAAACGGAACGGTCAAGACCGTTCCCTACTTTATTGATATGACACTGAACATAACAGGGAGTGTATTTTATGGCTGAAAAAAGAGATTATTACGAGGTGCTTGGCGTTCAGAAAGGCGCCGGCGACGATGAAATAAAAAAGGCATACAGACAGAGTGCCAAAAAATATCACCCTGATTTGCATCCGGGTGACAAGGAATGCGAGGAGAAGTTCAAGGAAGTCAACGAGGCTTACGAGGTTCTTTCCGACAAGGACAAACGTGCACGTTACGACCAGTTCGGTCACGCAGGCGTAGACCCCAACTTCGGTGCAGGCGCAGGCGGAGGAAGTCCGTTCGGTCAGGGCATCGACATTGACGACATATTCTCAAGCTTTTTCGGCGGCTTCGGCGGCAGACGTTCAAACAACGCAAACGCTCCTATGCGTGGCAGTGACGTCGAGGCTACCGTTTACATTTCATTTGAAGAGGCGGCATTTGGCTGTAAGAAAAACGTAAGCTACAACTGCGTTACAACCTGCGGTGAGTGTCACGGTACGGGCGCACAGGCCGGCTCTTCGCCCAAAACCTGTTCAGCCTGCGGCGGCTCGGGCAAGGTGACGATAAATCAGAGAACTCCGTTCGGCGTTGTTCAGACACAGCGCACCTGCGACGCCTGTCACGGCAAGGGCAAAATCATCGACAATCCCTGTCGCAAGTGCGGCGGCTCGGGCAGACAGCGCAAGAGCAAGACTGTTGACGTTACAATTCCGGCAGGCATCAAGGACCAGCAGATTTTAAACGTAGGCGGCAGAGGAAACGCTGGCTACAACAACGGACCGGCAGGCGATTTGCACGTTTATGTAAACGTCCGTCCCCATCCCCTCTTTGAGCGCAGAGGCGACGACGTGTGGTGCGACACTCCGATTACCTTTGCACAGGCGGCTCTCGGCGCAGAAATTGTTGTTCCCACGCTTGACGGCAAGGTTTCATACACCGTCCACGAGGGCACACAGCCGGGCGACGTGTTCAAGCTCAAGGGCAAGGGCATACCGCACTTAAACGGCAGAGGCAGGGGCGACCAGTACGTCAGAATGACGATTGAAGTTCCCAAAAACCTCAACGCAAAGCAAAAGGAGCTTATCAAACAGCTTGACGGCACAACCTCGGAAAAGAATTACGTCAAGAGAAAGAATTTCTTTGACAAGCTGAAAGATTTGTTTGATTAATTCGGAATGCGTAATGCGTAATTCGG
>DKWR01000040.1 GCA_002491825.1 Ruminococcaceae bacterium UBA7147 | reverse complement strand
TCCAACGCTAAATTATAGTTTATTTTTCACGCAAAAGGATTAAATCCGTACTTTTTTAAATCGACCTTGCCGTCTGCAACTTCTATTCCTTCGGCTTCAAGGAGCTGTTTCTGCCTGTCCTCACCGCCAAATGCAAAGCTTGCGGCTAATTTTCCTTTGGAATTTACCACTCGGTAGCAAGGAATTATATCAGGCGCAGGATTTCTGTGGAGTGCGTTACCAACGGCTCTGGCGTAATACCTGTTTCCTGCCATTGCGGCAATCTGACCGTATGTTGCAACCTTTCCGTACGGTATCTGCAAAACTGCGTCATATATTTTTTCATAAACGGTCTTTTCACTCTTCTTTTTCACCGCTGTCCTCACTGTCTTTTTTTGATTTCTCTTCAGCCTTTTCAGACTGTGCTTTAACCTTTTCCGCCTGCTCTTTCAGCTTATCTGCCTGCAGTCTGTCGATAATCTCATTAATATCATCCGCGTCTTTAGCTGACTTATCGTTATTCGTCAGGATTTTTACTATTGTGATTAATTCATCAAAAAATATGATAACTATTAATGTTATGAGTATCAGCAATCCCCATGGCGACAGAAAAACATTGTAAACCGTGTCAAGATAATCCACCTTGCATACCATAATTCCCTTTACATCATCGGTGCTTATTGGATTATCTTCAATGTCATTAGCCACGCCCTTTGTCTGTAGCATTAATTTTCCGTTTTCTTCATATGGCGCTTTTATAACTTTGTGCGTCACAAGCAAGTCGCCGTAATCATTACTTTTAAATGTAATGACATCGCCCACTTTTAAATCTTCCGGATTTTCAACTACTTTATCAAGAATAATGTCACCCACTTTGAGCTCAGGCTCCATACTTCCGCTTGATACTCTGAATATTGAATATCCGAAAACAGAGGGTGTACTTCCGTTGATTCTTGCAGTAAAAAATACAACCATAGTGAACACAAGAATTACAACAAGAATCCAACAGATAATATTTTTTATTAGATTTATTGTTCGGAAAATTTTATTTTTCTTCATTTATTTTGCTCCGTATTATAAATATACCGATTATCTTTACATGAGTTTTGGATAAAAGTCAAGTTAATTCTATATTACTATAAATTTAGTATAATAAAAAAGGGTTGTAAAAACAACCCTTTTCTAAAGTTTATGTATTACAAAGTCAGATAAACATCTTCAATTGTATAAGTCAAAGCACCGGAACCGTCATTTTTGATATACCAGTAAATTGACTCTGTTGTAGCCTCTCCGACATCAGACATTCCGTTGACCTTAACGTTGGTAATAATAGGAACATCAGTCTTTACATTACCTTCTTCAGCTGTTACCGAAAGATTACACGTTGCTGTGATAGTGTCACCATAAGCGCCTGTTGAGGTAACAGTAATGCTAGCCGTACCTGATTTTACACCAGTGACAACACCTGAAGAATCAACCGTTGCAACTGACGTATTTGAAGATTCATAAGTAATTGTTCCTTTGCCTGTTGCTGCAAGGTCAATCGTACTTCCTTGCGTTACATTGGCAGAAGAATAGAATTTTTCTATTCCAGCCGCAACGCCCGATCCTTTATATATTGTACTATAGCTGTTCGGACCGCTTTGATACAAGCAAATAGTATTATTTGTGGCTATGTCGGTGTTGTCACCTCCATACCAAGTGTCACCCTGGCGCAGCTTAACCGCATTTGCGTTCCAAGGGATAGTTGCATATGACATATTGTATGTTTGGTTATCATAATCACCTGTTTTATTAGGCGAGAAATAAGCATTTACGCTGCTATCACCGTTGTAATCTGAATTGGAGCTCCACCAATGAACCTGATAATTCGTAGGTGTATAGGTCTGGTTATTGTTAAATCCGACATAGACATTCTTTTTGTTAATAACACTTTCTACCTTTTGTTCAGCACTTGCGTTGTTGCCGTTATAGCACTTATAGGTTTTAAGAGGATTGTTTACACCAAGGTAAAATTTGCCCTGTGCATTTTCAGGTAAAGTGAGTTTTGAAAGATAAAGCGAAACACTCTGGGGCGAAGCTCCGTTGTTCGTAATATCTGTTCTGTACCACACACGCTCGCCTGCGCCAATGCCGGAAGAGTTACTAAAACTCGTTATCTCCTGAGCTTCGTTATATGTACTGCCGCCATCAGTAGAAGCGTATGTCTTCATTGTTACTCCGCTTCCGACAGACGTATCATAGTTAATATCCCATCCGAGCGAGTCGCCCTTCAATGTCTGAGGGCGGGTGAACCATGAAAAGGTTGATGTTGTCACGCACATAACGCATAGTATTACTGCAAGTACGGAAACAATTATTATCTTCGATTTTTTCATGGTATCACCTCCCTAAATTTTAAATTATTGCCAGCTACCGTTACCGTCGCCGGATGTCATATATGTTGTCTTTGTTCCTCTGCTTTCGGCAGACCATAGATTCCAATATCCTGGAGAACTTTCACTTTCTACTTTAGTAGTACCAAAACCGGCAGGAGTACATCTGTAGAATATTATATTTGTTACAGAAACAGGTACCGAAGCCGTCCATTTATTAATATTGTTTGTCATTTGACATTTATTACCTGAACTTGTGTCATAAACCCACATACAAGCATTGGCTTTACTAACCCAACCAGTACTCGAAGCATCAAATGTAATAGTAACAGTTGATTGTTCTACAAACTTCGCATAATAGGTCTTGTCCTCGGTAAGCGTTACACTTAATGTGCTTACTGCAGTTCCGGTACAAGCTGCGTTGTCGTACCAACCTACAAACTTATAGTTTCCGCTTGCAGTTGCTGTAGCCGAGAAAGACGAACCGCTGTTATATGACAAAGTTTCTGTCGCTGTATATTTTGTACCGTTAACCGTAATTGAACCGCCGGTAAAGCCGTTTGACTGAGTCACACCAGAAGCATTTACCGAAACAGCATTGAGAGTAACGCTGACAGGTTTATATTCTGTCATTGTTGAATCTCCAATTAAGTATGTCTTTCCGTATTCACCCAGGAAGCCTTTACCGTTGTTGTCAGGAACTTTCTTGCTTCCTTTATTACTGAGAATTACGTAGAAATTACCGCTATTTGATGTTGTAAATGTCAGCTTATAATAACCTGTTGTGCTGTCAAGCGTTAAAGCTTCGCCAGGCCAAGTGATACCGTTATACTTTTTACTTTCATCATCTTTATCGTAAACCCAAAGATTATAACTATCAAAGCCTGAACGAGGAGCAACATAAATTGTTGTAGTCTTATTTGTAGCTGTGAAACGTGCATATACGGTCTGATTACTTTTAACTGTAATTGCCAAAGTCCGTGATGCAGAGTCATCAAGACGATTTCCGCCTGTTTCAGCATCATACCAACCGTTGAATGTAGCACCTTCGGCAGGTTTTGCTTTTAATGTTACCGTACTGTTGTGTGCAACATCGTTAATATTAATCGTTGTACCTGACTGTGCTTCAGCGTTATTAACTATCTGTGCAACAGTGCCGCCGTCAGAGCCTTCTGTTGTTACCGCAACTGCAGTAACTGTGTATCTCTTAAGCACAAATTCTGCATATAATGTTTTGTCAGCCTGGATGTCGCTTAATGTGTATTCATTCAAAGTACTTACAGCAGGGTCATTGCAATTAGCCTTTTCATGCCAGCCCTTGAATTCATAACCATCATTTGAATTTACAAATGCTTTGAATGTTGCACTGCCGTCATAGTCAACTGTTACACTTACATATGCAGCAGAATCAGCCTGGGTTGTGAATGAAACTGTACCGCCGTTGCTTCCCTGAATACCGTCAGAAACTGCATAAGCTTTAATTGTGAATGTCTTTTTAACAAAATCGCCATAAAGAGTTAAGTTGCTTGTAACATTTGTGAGCGTCACTTCTGGTGTACTGCCATAGGAAGTACCTGACGCATTGCTCCACTTTACAAAGCTATAAGCTGCGCTTGAGGGGGTTGCAATAATCTTAACACTATCTCCGTGATTTACGCTAACTGTCGAAGTAGCTCCGGCAGCGCTTGAGCCTGCTTTTACAGTACCGCCGCTTGAACCAACAACACCGTCAGTTCTTGCAGTAAGGGAAACGGTATACACCTTTTTGAATATTGCATACAGCTTTATATCGCCTGCTACGCCGGTAGCGTTGTAAGTAGCACTGCTGCTTACAAGTGTACCTCCGCTCGCCTTATTATACCAACCTACAAAATTATATCCTCTTTTTTTAGTTGCAGTAAATTTTGCAGTTGTTCCGTGAGTAACCTTTGTAGTAACGCTTGCACCTACGGCTGTAGTTACTCCGTCAGCAGTAATCTGTACAGTACCGCCTGTAGCACTGCCTTCTGTACCATTGGTTACTGCAACAGCAGAGGCATCGTACTTCTTGAGTACGAATTTAGCATAAAGTATTCTATATTCAGTATTTTTATCAACAGTATATGTAAGTTCGGTTGTAACAAGCTTTGAACTTGAGCAGGCAGCGTCACTATACCAACCAGCAAATTCATAGCCATCGGTATCTTTTACAATTGCAACAAAAGTAGCTGTATCAGTGTAATCGACCTCAACAATTGCATATGCACCTGAAGAAGTTTGTGAATCAAATTTTACAGTACCGCCTGTTTCATTACCTAAATCTCCGGGCTCACCGTTTGTTGCGGCGAAAGCCTCAAGAATAAATGTCTTTACATTATAAACTGCATAAAGATTAATCGGCTTCTGTAAATCTGTTATTTCAACAGTAGTTTGTGTATTATTGTAAACGAGCTTGCTTTCGCTGTCGTACCAACCCATAAACTCGTAATCTTCTGTGTTTGGCAGAGCGATAAGTTTTACTGAACCGCCCTTCTGAACAGGAAGGCTAACTTTAGCTCCGGGTGTACCGTCATAGTTAATCTGAACCTTACCGCCCGAGTCATCTTCGGCAACGCCGTCTGTCTTTGCAGTCAGTCGCACATTGAACTGGAATTTTGCGTAATAAGTATAAGTTTTATTCTTTTCGCTTGCCGTTACATTATACTGACTTACAGAATTCTTTAAGTTAGTGCATTCAGCATCGCTATACCAACCCTCAAAAGCATAATCATCTGAAGCGGGTGTTGCTTGAAGTTGAACTGTTGTGCCCTTAGTAACCTTAACGGTTGTAGCTCCACTCGGTCCTCCGCTTACCTTTACGCTACCCATAGATTTGTATTCATCGGGTATAATTACCTTTACAATTGCAGGCTCTTCCCAGTAACCTGTTGTTGACGATGTAACACGGAATGTTGAAGCACTTTCCGTTAAATCTCTTTTTACAGCATCAATAGTATAGGTTGTTGTATTATTCTTTTTGATTTGTAAGGTCAAATTTTTTGAATTAGAATCGTTTGGTACATAAGCTCGCCAGAAATTATTGTTATAGTTCATCTCAACAGAAATTCCTGCAGCTGCAGTATTAATTGTAAGCGCCTGCGGTGTGTCGGTTTCTCCGGGAGTTTTCAACACATTTTCAGCATTATCACCGAGAACTTTAATTTCTGCAACATCGCTCCATGTACCGAATCCTTCAAGAGATCCGGATTTAGTGTTACCAAATGCGGTATATGTCGGAATCGCAGTTGTGCCTGCACTAGAAAGTGTTGTTTTCCAGAAGTTTAAGTAATTATTCTGCGGATCTGAGGTAACGGTATTAGCTGTACGATAGAAATAAAAATCTCCGCTTAAATCACCAAGTAAGTCTGTAGCTACAGTCAAAGACCATGTAGGCGGATCAACTTCTACATTGTTTTCATCAACAGCTCTGGTCATTTCATAAGCATTTCCGGAAGGTGCATAAACCCACATTTTTGCATCATCATTACTAACCCACTGCCATGTAGGGCTTGTAGCATCACTTTTATTATGCTTAGAAGTTCTGTCAACAAAATTAATTTTAGTTGTTTTGACACCGGTAACAATTTTAAAATCATTTGATGTTACCGTTTTACCTGAAAATTCTGCATTCTTTTTAGTATCACCTGAATCCTGAAGCCAGAGAGTAAACGTAATGATTTTTTCTCCGCCCTGTGGAACAGTGAAAAGTATGTTCCCAGCATCATCGCCGTTATTAACATAATCTGAAAAAGCGTTAATTTTTGTTGTAGTTACCTTAGTGACGTCAACATTTCCGACTACGTTCTCACTGTCAACAGCGTTGTAAGAATAAACAGACGTACTTCCTTCTGAATCAACAGAATCAGAAATTGAAATAGCTAACCTTACACTATTATCGGTAACTTCTGTTCCGCCAATTTTAAAGGTAGGTACCTTGTCAAAATAGAAGGCCGCACTTGTACCTTTTGCCTGTACTCTGCAAGAAAATCTGATATAATTAGTATTCTTATCGTTTATTGTGCCTTTTCTGTAGGAATTGCTTTTTGCGCCGGCGTTAGCAACTTGCGGGAAAAAGAAATTGTCTCCGTCAGCGCTTGATGCTGTAGCAAGATGGACATTACCGGATGCACGGAAATATTGCTTAAGGTCTATCGGAGCACCTGAATATCCTGCTCCTGTACCAATCTCTGCGTTTGTGTATGTATATGTATCAATCTTACCTATTGCATTGGTGATTTTGATTGATGAAATTGTTTCAACCCATGAATATGTTGAAACAAGTAATATCATTAACACTTCAATAAGTGCCACAACTGACAGCAAAAGTCCGTAGCGTGATTTGTTTTTCTTTGTTAAAGCATTTTTAATTGCACAAAGCTTTTCTTTCATTGTGACACCCCCTTTTCATTAGCCTGTACGTTTAACCGTATCATCATTCTGCATCTCAAATGACATATTTTCCTGTCTTGAAATCAACTGCGGTGAATCAAGTACCAGATATTTTGTATGAGATGCGCTCTTCAATGTAAAGCACTTAAGACTTGAATTAAGCGTTGCAGTTACCGATGCATTCTGATAATAATCGTTACTTGATTTATTCATTTTTACAAGATTGCCGTCATTGAATTCAGCATAAAGCTCGTAACCGTCATTCGTTAGGTTAATCTGTACCCATGGCTTAATCGTACCAAGTGAAATCTGAATTGTTACAGTTTGTCCCGAAGGAGAAGTTGTAGCTTGCGTTGCAGCAGTTGTATCGCTTGTTGTACCCTGTGTTGTAACAGTAGTTTCGGTTGAACCGAGAGTTCCCCAGTAGCCTATACAAGGTGAAAGACGCTTCTTCTGTAGTTCCGAATCATTATCTTCAACCTTACTGTAACCGTTACCACGTCTTGCAGTATATGTATGTTCAATCGTTCCGCTTGCAGTGCTGTCATTTGTACGATATTCCTGCAATTGCTTTGCACCGAGAATCTCCGTTGCCCATGACGACGCTGTTGAACTCAACTGTTTATCAACATCTTCAAATGTATGCCATGCGTTAAAAATTACTTCTTTGTTTTTATTGTATCTGTAGAAAGAAATGTCCGTTACAATGTTTTTAGGAATAGGTGCATACCACTCATATTGATTATTATAGGACTGTTTCATAACAACAGACTTTCTTGCATTTTCAGCATTAGTGTCAGTATATGTCATAACAACGTAACAATCATTATCCTTGTTAATCCAGTGATAGGGATCAGTATTATTACCGCTGTCAGGAATAGTATCATCCACAAAGTACACATATTCCATATCAGTCCAGTTACTTTCAAGCTCAATATCAACTGAAATATTCTGATTCACATACTGGTCGCAGGCATCACTTGTACCCTCAAGCCATACTACCATTGCAACATTCAGAGGTTTCTGTCCGACAAGGGTAAAAATAGGTTTACCGGTTCCAAAATAGTAATCAGAAAAAGATTCTGCATTTGACTCTTTTGTTATTGCTTTGCCGTTTTCATCAATAGAATCAATAGCATCGTACTTATTAACATAAGTGTTAAGAAGAGCAGACGGATCAAGCACAGTTGGTTCATAAGCACTGTCATCAATAAAGGACATACGAACCGGACATTCTGCATGCTCTTCCTGTGCAATCGGAACGTCGTTTGAATCATAGGTAATTTTTGTAGAACCGTCAAAAACTTCATGCACTGTTTCACCGTTTACTACACGATCAACAGTTACGGAATAGCTCTTGATATAAACATAAGTTACACCAGAGTCGCTCTTGAGAACGAAATCCTTGTAGCAGTAATTTACATTTTTATCACCTGCGTTACCTTCACGGAAAGTCATCTCGGAAGTCTTGTTTGTGAAAGTACCCGTAGTCGGGAAGAACATATTTCTGCCGTCAACGCTTGATGCTTCGGACAATATCATATTTTCAATTTTGATTTCGTTTTTCAAATCTTCACCGTCGTTTACACGAAGTCCCGAAACAGACTCCATTGTAAAGGTGTCAGAATTAATATATGCCGTGTCATTTATTGTAAACCAAGCAAGTGTAGTAGAAAGCAAAAGTAAAAGAATCAGGAATATTGAGATGTATGAAGTAGAAATCTTTTTTAGATTAAAACTTTTTCTGCCTTTCAAAGAATCAGCAATCTTTTCGACAGCATTTTTCAATTTCATACACTCAACTCCTTTCTTTATATATTATACTTTATTTTATTGTTAAATCAAGATAAATTTGGAATTTACCCTTTACAAGAGCAAGACGGTCTTCAGTGTCTTCGCCGTCAACCCACATATTGCATCTTACACATTTAGTATAGTACTTGTCGTCGCCTATTTTTGTCAACTTAAGAATCTCGGTTTTTCCTGGCAAAGCATACTCATCGTCACTATTTTTTAGAGAAGTTTTGAAATAGTCTAGACCCGATTTGCTGTCAATAGTTTTAGGGGTTTTCGACGTATCGGTTACTTCATAATAATTATGTTTATAGGTAACTCCGTCATAATCTGTTTCTTCAACATTAAATTCAACGCCGGTTTCGTAAAAATAAATATCCGGTCTGGGAATCCAGAGTAACTTTAGGTCTCCTTCTTTTTTATCTGCATAATCCACAACAGAAAATCTCGTAGCGCCTACAATACAGTCCCTGGAAAAGTCACCCTCTGTACTCTTATTAAATGCATTTTCACCTGTAAGCTGATCAGGATGAAGCGTAGTAAATTTAGAATTAGTTGTAAGCGAAACTGTATAGCTTGTCTTTGAACGGATATACAAATCAAAGCTCAGATAATTTTCATTAGCAACAGCCTTATCCCAATTTGCATCACGATCAACAGACGCAATACCGTTCGACTGAACCAGTGCCGGTTTATAAAAGGTCTTTCCGTCAGACGTTACCTCTGACAAAACAAGATCTTTCATAAACTTATTGTTATCAGAATTAAGTGTGATATAGCTTGAAGTATAGTCATCATCAGTAGGAGTTGCTCCGGGTGCTACAACGGCAATTTCAATGCCGTCAGGTGCATCACACTTGACATTTATGCCGTCCGCTGTAGCTGAAGAATTATTGGTAAACCACGCCCACATAGAAAGTACTGCAACGAAAACGAGCACAACAAGAATTATTAAATTTTTAGTAATCATTATGCCCGTTTTTCTGTTGGACGCAGTAGAATTTTTCATAAGTCTGCCTCTCTGAATAAGCTTTATCAGTTACTGTCGATGATGTCGTTCATTTCCATAAGTTCTTCTTTTGTGAACATATTTTTTCTTGCTTTTTGTTTCGCAAGTCTGACTTCGGCTTTTGCTTTTTGCTTTGCAAGTCTGATTTCTTCTCTTGCTTTGCGTTTAGCCTCTGCAAGCTCTCTTGCCAGCTGTGATTTTAACTCTTTTATCTTTGCATTATACTGCTTTTCTGCAGCTTTTTGAGCAGCTTCAACACGCTTGTCTACAGATTTCTGAACCTTTCTAACTTCCGAAGCGTGTTTTGCTTCAACAGCGGCTGAAGCTTTGTCGTTAGAAAGCTTAATCTGTTCAATCTGCTTCTCGTGTTCTGCCTGTTTTTCAGCAAGCTCATTTATGCGTTTCTGCTCTGCAAGATTTGCCTTGTCGGCAAATTCAGCATTGAGCTGTGCAACATATTTTGTATGAGCAGCCTCTGAATCATCAATCTGCTTTTGCAGTGACTTTTTCTCGGACTTGAACTGCTCCTCGGCAGCCTTGGTTTTTGCTGCAAAGTCTGCGTTCATTTGCTCAACTTTCTCTTTATGTGCAGTACGCTCATTCTGGAGCGTAGTATTGAGCTTTTCATTTCTCTCGGTAAGAGAAGTAATTTCTTTTTTGTTACTCTCTATCTCTGCTTCACATTTTGCGAGATTATCAGTAAGAGCTGCAATCTTTGCAAGCTGTTCGGCTGTCTGCTTTTCAAGCTCTTCAATTCTTGCGGTCTGCTCTTCAATAATCTTTTCCTGCTCTTCAATCTTGGACTGCATACGAGCATTTTCCTGCATCAGAACCTGAATGCGGTCATTAAGCACTCTGATCTGCTCGTTGAGCTCTGCAATTTTATTATTCAGCTCATCAATTGTCTTGTTCAGTTCCTCAATCTTTTCTTTGAGAGCCTGATTTTCAGCTTTGAGAGCCTTGATTTCGTTTTCTGCTTCAAGAAGCTTAAGCTTTGTTTCTTTCAGCTCTTCTTTCAGCTCGTTAATCTGATCCTGAAGTGCAGAAATCTGACCTTTCAAGGTCAATATCTGCTGTTCTTTCTGCTCAAGAGTTACCTTGAGGTTTCTAACTTCATTGGTAAGGTCGAGGATTTTCTTTTCACGCTCACGTATTTCACGCAGGCGGATTTCCATTTCCTCTTTACGTACTGCGTCAAGCTGCGCCTTCATTACAGCTTCACGTGTTTTTTCAGGCTTTGCCTCCTCTTCGGCAATTCTTGCGTTCTCCTCCTCATACTTCTGCTGGAGAATGTTGCGCAAACCGGGGTTGGTGGCAATTGACATCATAAAGTGCTCAAATCCCATTGCAAAATAAACGTCCTGCTGAATCTGTTCGTCCATTTTGCCTTGATATTCTTCACTTACTATCTCAAATCCAGTACGCTTGTAGCTGTCAAGGAATGTCCAAAGCTCCATAGCCTTTTTGAAGTTTGGATTCTTCTTCAAAAGGTTGGTCTGCGTAATCGGCGGACGAACCTCGGGTTCTTTAGCGATTTCACGCATAAGCTGGGTATTCAGGAAATCGTTAAGAGTTGAACGTATACGTCTGATACGGTCGAAGTCGGAAAGCTCGGAAAGGTCGAGAACATCGAGGTCATCGGCGAGCTTGTCGTGCGACTCATTAGTATAGTTAATTGAAAAATCAATTTTCTTATCGTTAAAATCTACGTGACGTTCCATATGAATATTATTATAGCTGTCATTTGGCACGTCTTTCATTTTTGAATATTTATCATCAACAAAAATCAAAGCCTTGCGGATAAGCGTCATAAGAACACGGTTTTCATAAATCGCAAAGCTTTCTTCACGCTCGGTTGTCAGAAGCTTATTTGGAGTTACCATACCGTCATCGTCAACCTTGGCAATGAAGTTAGTGTGCTGCGAGAGGTGCTTTACTGATTCAGGACCAACCTTGCGGGCAAGCTCAATGCGAACAACATTTTCAACCTGCTTGATAAAACGTCTTTGTTCGTCAATAGCTTTCTGAATATAGGGCAGGGTTTCTTCGATTGCTACAACCCAGTCCATATCGATTACTTTTTCGTTAGTTTTACCGTCGAGAGAATCGTTGCCCTTGTCGCCGTCCTTGAAGCCTTCATTTATGTAATTGTAAGTAAAATCATTTTTCAGAAGCTCCTGCATATACATGTAGGCTCTGTAATATTTACTGAAATCAGCCATAGGGTGATACTCCTCATCTAATTAAAGCACAACATTTATTACTTAAAACAATATTATCTGTTACCTGCAATCAAAATACTAACTAAAGGGCGAACAGAGTTCGCCCTTATATAGCCGGATTATACAAGCTTTTTGAGCATACGCAGATAATCTTTACATTCATTCATATTTTCTTCGCCGAACAACTCGTCAATATAAGCGCAAAGTCCGTCGATTTCATCTCTGATATACGAAAGGTTGAGTGACTCAAACTTTCTGAATATCTTTCTTGCGAGAACATAGTCAAGACCGTCGATTTCGGTTCCGCCTGTACCAACGTAAGCAGGAACAAAGTCACGGAGCTGCTTTACAATACGGTTACCGAAAGCTATACGGAAATGCTCAATAACATAGTCATCAAGAAGTCCGATCTTTTTGATGTTTTCTTCTGAAACAACATATTTAGCTTTTGCTTCATTAAGTATGTCTTCAAAGTGTTTATAGCTGATATTAATCGGCGGTGTGTCTTCTGCCTCAAAGGCAACACCCTTAGTATCAATGTTAATCGGCATAGCACGGTCATAAACCTTATCTGTAATTGCAAAGGTAGAGTCGTCGTTGTTAGCTGTACCAATGTACCACATATTCGGCGGAATCAGCAACTGACCGTTTTTGATGTGCTTCGGGTCGGTAGGCCATGCGTTTGGAATGATGTCGACAACCCACTCGTCACGTGACGGCATTTCAAGGATTGAAAGCATTTCTGCAAAGTAATACTCAACACGTGCGATGTTCATTTCGTCGAGGATTACAGCGTAAATATTTTCGTTGTAAGAAGCCTCGTACATAGCACGGAGAAGTTCGGTTTCGTTAAATTTCTTTGTAAATTCGTTGAAATAACCGAAAAGCTCTGTTCTGTCACGCCATGAAGGCTGAACGGAAGCGATGATTGACGGATTGTTGATAAACTTACCAAAGGCATAAGCAAGCGAAGTTTTACCTGTACCTGAAATACCCTGTAGGATAATAAGTCTTGTTGAAGCGAATGAAGCAACAAAAAGTCTGATAAGTTTAATGTCATAGTAAAGACCAAGACGCGAGCAAGCGAACAGACGGAACTGGTCGCAGAACTCAGGAAGTGTGATATCGTTATCATATACAGGAGGTACGTAATCTGCCCAGAGTTCATCAATTTCAGCAAGCTTGTAGAAACGTGTTTCGCCTGTATTTTCTTCTTCCTCGCCGTTATTGAGAGCTTCAATCTCCTCGCCTGTGAGCTCTGCAATTTCGTTGGGATTAAGACCGATTTGTGAAACCTTCATAGAAAGGATTTTGTCCTTTTCAAGGTTTAATCTCATTACCTCTTTATTAAGCGCCTGAACTTCCTTTACAAGGGAGTCGGTGTCTTTTCTTCTGCGGTGTGAACGGATAAACTTTTTTACGGCGACGATAATGAGCCATACAATAAGTCCAAGCACAGCAACAAGAAGCACTATGGCGAGAATTGCAATACCCCAGGCAAGTCCTCCAAGCTCTGTGGTATAGCCGTTTATGATATTGATATAGGCAGGAAAGTTAAATGCCTCTCCTATTCCTGTAAACAAGCCTGTTATGATTGACCACAGCGAGCCAAAAAACTGACCGAGAAATTCAAACAGAAATTTAAATACTGTGTCCACGGTACTTCGTCTCCTTAAAAAAATCTACCTCATTTTTATGAGCGACGAGGGCGTCGCTCGCTACAATAAATATTGTAACGTATGGATGGTACTTCATATTTCTTTTCCGCACATTGGCGGAAAAGAAATACTTTCGTTACTAATGATGCACCTATGTGCATAGGGACAAATAATTTTTTGAAAATAATTTTAAGCCTTAACTTTCAGCGTCGGAATTGTTGCCGTCGGCAGGTGTTTGTACCGTTGGCTCATTTTCCGCATTGTTGCTCTGCTGACCGAGAGAAGCAAGGTATTCTTCAATTGCCTGTTTCTTCTGTTCTTCGGTAAGTTCAGAATTATAAACAGCTGACTGCGCCTCTTCAAATGCCTTTTCCTTATTATAAGCTAAAAGGTTCATTACAACTCTTACAGCCTCATAGATAAAGAAAAGAATCATTGGAAGCAGTATGCAAAGGAAAAATCCGAGCTGTGTTCTGATAAAGCTTAATACGGTACCCAAGCCGGGGATTTTCGTGCCTGTATATTTAGCCACGATTGTGGACGAGGTTTGTAAATCCTTATCCGGCTCGGGATTTGTTTCTTTGTTGTCACCCTGCGTTTTGTAGTATGTAATGTTCTGGTCTTTTACTACATCGACAATACGGTGAGTGTTTAAAACCTGCTCTCCGTTGATTTCAATGGGAAAGGTTACAACGTCATCTTTCTGAAATTCATCCTCAATATCAGTCAGCGAACAAAAAATCAGGTCGCCGGGATTAATTGTATCTTCCATCGATTCTGTCTGAACGCTTAAGGGTGCAATACCGAAAATGTTGGGAACCCCTGATGATTTAGAAGTTAACGACAGCATAACAACAATTATTGATACTATCAGTATTAGTACGACTAAAATGTCGACAATAATATTAACTATTCTTTTTATACTGTTTTTCATGCAAGGGTTCTCCAATCATTGGGTTATGAAATTATTACGCTTACGCTTTTTTTATCAATTCAGTTAATTATACTTCAGAAACAGGAGTACCCTCTACAGTGAACTGGAGGTTTGAAACACCTGTGCCAGCATTTGCATCCTTACAATCGGGATCCTGACCTTCGAACCATACATAAAGGTTGTAGTGAAGTTCCTTACCTGCGGGCAAAGGATCAGAAATAGTAATTACCTTTTTGGTACCTGCAGCAATAGGAGTGATCTTGTCTGCTTTTGCTGTCGAGTAAGAACCTTCAGCATTAATAGGATTGTAAGCAGTAGCATCTGCAGCGTATACATTACTCTTAAATGCAGTGGCATCTACTTCAAGGCACTGTCCCTTTTCAGATACGGGAACCAATGCAACACGAAGATAGTTGTGAGCTTTGAAGTTATCCATTGTAATCTTAATGTCTTTTACAGAAACTTCACCTGCGTTCAGAATGTTGAGCTGGTCAACGAACACATACTTGTTGTTCTGATTAGTTTGAGCTGGAGTGTCCAGTGTGATAGCAGTTGCGTCAGAAGTAGAAACGCCTGTGTCATCGTCAGCTACTGTAGAATACCAGTTTGCACCGTTGATAGAAGAAGATGGTAACATAACATTCTGAACACCTGTGTAAGTAAATCCTGTGTCGTAATCACGGGTGTCATCAGAAATCTTTAATGATGATGTCTTTGATGTTCTTACTGTAATACCGTCAGCAGTAGCTGATGTGTTCTGTGTGAACCATGCATAAGTTGCGGTTCCGAGTGCGAGCATTGCTACAAGGAGCATTGCTACAGAAGAGACTAATAATCTCTTTCTTGAATTTGTTTTCATTGAGAAATTCCTCCTAAAAAATAATTTTTTGTCCCTAAAACACCATAGGGATATTTTGCTTTATATTACTGCGTATGCAGTTAATACCATTATTGTGGCGCTGTTGTTTCGTCGTCACGCACGCTGAACAGCATTCTCATTCTGATGTGTCCGTTGCGGATGTCGTCGATACATTCAGGGTCGTTACCCTCAATCCAAATTACAATTGTGTACTTGTCAATATCGCCGACCTTGAAGTCCTCTGTTGCGGTTGTCATTACCTCGGTGTCGGTATTGAACTTTGTACAATCGGTTTCAGCTGTGCTGCGGTCTTTGAACTTGCCTTTACCGTAAATAGTCGGCTCGCCGTTTTTATATACCATTACTCTTGCGGCTTCATCGGCAGACTTTGCAACACCTGTAATTTCAAGCACTGCGTCATAGTCGAGAGTAGCCTGTCCGTTATTCTTGCAATAGAAAGTATATGCAACGTAGTTGTCGCCGTTGTGCTCACCGTTCTTGCTTGTATCAAGGTCAACGGGAAGCCAGGAATATGTAATGTTTGTAACATCGTCAGCCTGCTTTGCGGAAAGTGAGGCGCTCTGTGTTTTAAACTCGGGATCCTCGCTTAAGATGATGCCTTTCTTTACCGCAGGAGAATCGACGCTTATAATAAGGTCGCCCCACTGTGTTACAAGCATTGAAACAAGAAACAAAATTATGAGAATAATCAAACACACCGTAAGGATTATGCTCAAAATCTTTCTGCGCTTTTTGTACTTGACAATGTCAATAGAGTCATTCTTAACGTGAAAATGCTCGATTTCGGCATCAGCCATTTTTTTGTCATTAAGACGGCTCAACTCCTCCGGAGTAATGGGCTGTTCAATTTTTGGTTTCTTTTTTCCGAACAAATTAATCACTCCGGTTTATTTTTTAGTGTGGAGTGTGGAGTGTGGAGTGTGGAGTTAAGGGTCGCTTCGCTCCGAATCCATATTTCACTCTTCTCCTTACATCAGAACAAACTGTTCTGCTTTAAAATATAAATCAAATTAACAAAATACTTTATTATGAAATGGGAACGTTGTTTTCGTCACAGCCGACAAAGCCAAGCTGAACTCCGAGCTGTGCATCCTGAACGTCGTCGTCACACTGCGGGTCTTCGCCGTCAATCCAGATTCGGATTGTTGCCTTTGTGGGAGTAAGCTGGTCGAGGTGGAAAAGCCTTGTGTTGTTGCTGTACTGCATTGTACCTGAAGGAAGGTCGAATGTAGTCTGTCCGCTTACAGGAGTTCCACGGTTCGGCTCATAAATTGTCGTGCCGTTTTTTTCGGTTGAAAAATCAACTCGCGCGCAATTTACTACGTCAGCCTTTGCACCCGTAGAGGTGGTTGTAACCTTTGTGCCGTCATCTTCGCCCTGCTTGGTGCTTTCGGTTGTAAGGTGTACCCACATATCCTCGGTAGCGATAAAGTAGCACTCAAATTCAAGATAGGAGCGGTTATTTGCTTCTCTTACCGTGCCGCGCTGATTAGTAAAACGAGTGCCGTTGGTGGTTGTTACCGGGTCAAGCACAATATCCTCAAGCTTTGTGCCGCGGTCACGAAGATAGCTGTCAACCATTTCGTTGGTGATTACCTTGGTATACCTTTCGAGGTCTGTACCGTAATTTTCCATTCCTACCTTTAGCTGTGCGCTCATACTGATTTTAATATCAAGATTATCAACGCCTGCAAAGGTGTTTACCGTAAACCAGGCAACCGTTGCTGTAGTCATTGAAAGCAGAGTAATGAGGGCTACAAACACTATCAGCCTTTTGCGCCTTTTACGCGGCACTTTTTCGCTGACCATATTGTCAACTATCTTGTTGAAAAAGCCCATTGTGAACACTCCCGAATAAAATTTAGCATAATTACAACCATAATTTAACTATTTGTTAAAACAATTTTATACCATATTTATCGAAAAATCAACAATTTTTTAACGTAGTTTTTTATTTTTGTATATTTAAACAAGATTTTGACAAACAGTTTGTTCAAAACAACAAAATATATTACGAGAATGTAAAAAGTATTGTCACTGTTCAAAAATTGCTCTTTTTTACACAAAAAGAATAAATACTGCTATATATTATTAAATTTTGCCCTTGAATGTATAAAAATGATAGATATAATAATAATAAAATGATGTTTTTTCAATGTAATATTTCGATTTATATTTCTTATAAAAACAAAAAGGCACGAAAGGCGTGCCTTTTGAATAATATTTTACAATTTTAAATCTGCTTATTTACGATTTTATATTCGTCGTAAAGCTGAAAATAGTGGCATTGAGTGACGTTTTGGGTAAGGAAACGCTCCATTTCGTCCTCGTCGAGGTCGATACTGCAATAATCGCCGAACTCCTCATCAACAACATAGTGGGTGCACATTTCACAGCTGTCAGCCATTGCTCTTATCCCCCTCATAAATATAGTTATACTTATTATATGAAAAGGGAACGTAGGTTTCAAGCTGTTCAAAAACCTCTTCCTGCGTGTCGGCTACGGAATAGAGGCGTTTGCAGTCGTCTGTCATAAACTTGTTTTTAACTGCGTTGTCCATCATCGCAATCATATGGTTGTAGTAGCCTTTTACATTATATATTATAATAGGCTTTTCGTGACGGCGGAGCTGTTTGAGGGTGAGAACCTCGAAAAATTCCTCAAAGGTACCCATTCCGCCTGCACAGATGATAAAGGCGTCGGATCTGTCCTCCATAATGCCCTTGCGTTCACGCATTGTTTCGGTGAGAATCAGCTCGGTACAGCCGTCAAAAAGTACGTCCATTTCGGTAAAGAACTTCGGACTTACGCCGATAAGAGTGCCGTTTTCGGCTGAAACACCTCGTGCGGTTGCTCCCATAACGCCGAATTTTCCTGCGCCGAACACAACGCCGTGCCCTTTTTTTGCAAGCTCTGAACCGAGTTTTTCGGCAGAATCAAGATATTCCCTGTCAATAAGGTCGCTTGACGAACCAAATACACATATATTCATAAACAAATTCCTTTCAATATTATATTTCACATTATACAGCGCAAAACAGGTCAGGTCAACAGATTTTTTACAGTTTGGAGTGTGGCGAGTGGAGTGTGGAGTTAAGGGTCGCTACGCTCCGAATTTATAATGTTGCGTGTTGTTTGGAAAAGTTTGTTTGCTGATTTTATGTTGATATATAGGCAACGTTTCGGGACGTGTAGGAACCCGTCCCCTACTAAATTAAACACAAACGTTTCCTCTATATCCGTA
>DKWR01000006.1 GCA_002491825.1 Ruminococcaceae bacterium UBA7147 | reverse complement strand
CGAAACGTTGCCTATATATCTACTTAAAATTCGGGCTACAATTTTGTCCAAAACTGACTTTTCCACTCGATTTGCCTGCCGAGGCACTCGGCAAATTATAGTTTACCAAAGTTTTTAGGCGCATTATGATGCAATACTACTTTATAATAGTAAATTTTTCCTTTATTCACACAGTCAACACAATGGAGTATTAAAATAGTAAAAAAGGTAATAAAATATTAAAAATTGTTTAAATTTGTTTTCAAAATTGTAACTTTTTGTTGCTTATGCAATCTCTATAAAAAAATTCAAGAAAAATTGTAAATAGAGGTTGATTTTTTTCTCGATTTTGTGTAATATGTATATGAGAGAGATTGTATTTTATTTAATAATTACAGTCACAGTATAACACATTATAAATTGCGGAGAAAAAGAGGTAAATATCATGTCTAACAGATTATTTCAGGGTATTGTACACCAGATGAAAGATGCAATTGACAGAACAATCGGCGTTATTGACGAAACTTCTGTTGTTATTGCATGCTCGGAGCTTGGAAAAATCGGCGAAGTAAACGAAAGCATCAACTCCGAAACTTTAAGCTCTACTGCCCCCTTCGTTATTAACGGCTATACATACAAGTCGTTTGGCAGTAACGCAAAGTATGACTATGCAGTTTTTGTACAGGGTACGGACGAATATGCACAAAAATATGCACAGCTCCTTTCAGTTTCATTTGCAAGCATCAAACAGTACTATGACGAAAAGTACGACCGTTCAAACTTTATTAAAAATGTAATTCTTGACAACATTCTTCCCGGCGACATTTACCTTAAAGCAAGAGAGCTTCATTTCAACAGCGAGGTTTCCCGTGTTTGTCTTCTTATCAAAATCGTTTCAAAGACAGATGTATCGGCTTATGACATTATTCAGAACCTTTTCCCCGACAAGTCAAAGGATTTTGTCATCAATATTAACGAGGCTGAAATTGCGCTTGTTAAAGAAATTAAGCCGGACACAGAGAGCCGTGACCTTGAAAAGCTTGCAAGCTCTATTTCCGACACACTTTCAAGCGAGTTCTACACTCACTGCGTTGTCGGCATAGGCACAACCGTTACAGGCATCAAGGACCTTGCACGTTCCTTTAAAGAGGCTCAGTCTGCTCTTGAGGTTGCAAAGGTATTTGACACCGAGCGCACAATCGTAAGCTACGACAATCTCGGTATTGCACGTCTTATCTATCAGCTTCCCACAACTCTTTGTGAAATGTTCCTCAAGGAAGTTTTCAAGCGTGGCTCAATTGAAAGCCTCGATCAGGAAACTCTCTTTACAATCCAGCGTTTCTTTGAAAATAACCTCAACGTTTCGGAAACTTCACGTAAGCTGTTTGTACACCGTAACACTCTTGTTTACAGACTTGAAAAAATCAAGAAGCTTACAGGTCTTGATCTTCGTGAGTTTGAGGACGCTATTGTATTTAAGGTAGCTTTGATGGTTAAGAAGTATCTTAACGCAAGTCCCACAAAGTATTGATAATTTTATTGAATCGTTTTAGCAAGTCGGGGTGTATATTTATAGTTTTTATATACGCCCTTGCTTGTTGTTGTCACGATGTTCAGTCAGTGCCTTTTGGCACAAACTAGAGAAACACTGAATAAATCACACTTAAAGCTGTTTGCACATCTTGCTTGCATATTTTCCGTCAGCTTGCCAAAAAATCCTCGTAATGCGTCAGCATTACTGCGGTTTATTTGTCCAACCTGACGAAAAATCTGATTACGCAATATGCACAAACGATTTAATCAGTGTTTCACCAGATAAGGTGAATTTATGATTGATTTTGAAAATGTATCTAAAACGTATCCAAACGGTACTCACGCACTGTATGATGTAACTTTACATATTGATAAAGGCGAGTTTGTATTTATCGTAGGTGCTTCGGGTGCAGGTAAGAGTACGTTCTTAAAGCTGATTATGCACGAGGAAACTCCCACTTCGGGCGAAATTGTAATCAACGGCAAAAAGACTTCAAAGCTTAAGCGCAGAGAAGTGCCTTACCTTCGCCGTCATATGGGCATAGTTTTCCAGGATTTCAGACTTATTGAAAAGATGAATGTTTTTGATAACGTAGCCTTTGCAATGCGAGCAGTTGGCGAGCGTACAGCTACTATCAGAAAAAGGGTACCTTATGTACTTGACCTTGTCGGTCTGAAAGACAAGATGAGGGACAAGCCCAGTGAGCTTTCGGGCGGCGAGCAGCAGCGTGTAAGCCTTGCAAGAGCGCTTGTAAATAATCCCGAAATCATCATCGCAGACGAGCCGACGGGTAACGTTGACCCCGAGATGTCGCACGAGATTATTGAGCTTCTTAATGAAATCAACGCAAAGGGTACAACAGTCCTTGTCGTAACCCACGAGCACGAGCTTGTACGTGAGTTCCACCAGAGAGTAATTACAATCGATCACGGCAGGGTTATTGCAGATACAAAGGATAAAAACGCCCACGTCCATTATTCAGATGATGATTATGACGGCTACGATGATTATGAAGATTATGATGATGTTCCGCAGTATCCCGATAATGCGGTTGTTCTGCCCGACTGATTTGCTCGGACAAATACAGTTTGAAAGGATAATGTTATGAAAGGCTTTGGCTATCTGGCGAAAGAAGGCTTGAAAAGCGTATGGAGCAACCGTATAATGAGTATCGCTTCTGTTTGTGTGCTTGTAAGTTGTCTTGTGCTTACCGGTGCGGCGGCTCTTTTTTCAATCAACGTTGCTCAGGTTGTTGAATCGGTCGGCGATTCAAACGAAACCACAGTTTATATTAAATCAGACGTATCACAGCTTGAGGCTGTTTACATAGGAAAAGATATTGAAAAGGTAAGCAATGTTGCTTCTGCTACCTTTTACTCAAAAGATGAAGCATTCAAAAAGTATAAGGAGGAACTCGGAGAGGAGCTTTTCAACAAGATTGAAGACCGCAATCCTCTTCCTGACGCCTTTATTGTGGTAATGGACGATTTGTCGCTGTATGACGATACCGTTGCCAATATTTTAAAAATTGACGGCGTTGACAGTATCAACGACCGCAGAGAGCTTGCTAAAAAGCTTACCGACATCAGCAATCTTGTGAACATAATCTGCGTCGGCGTTGTTGCTGCACTTATGATAATTTCAATTTTCATCATTGCAAATACAATCCGTGCAACTATGTATTCAAGAAGATTTGAAATCAGTATTATGAAATCAGTCGGCGCAACAAACTCGTTTGTTCGTATGCCGTTCCTCGTTGAAGGTATGGTAATCGGCTTTATTTCCGCAGCTGTTTCAACGGGCGGAATTGCACTTCTCTATGAAGCTGTAATGAGCGCAATCACAAGTATGATTCCGTTTACATTCATTCCGCTTAGCAATGTTATTCTCTATGTTGCTGTTGCATTTGTAATAGCAGGTGTGGTAATAGGTTTCTTCGGAAGCTTTATTTCAATTCGCAAGTATCTCAAAAAAGAAGGTAATGAAATTCTCGGATGGTAATCCGTGAAAGGAGAAAGTAATGAACAGATTAAAAAGAATTCTGTGTGCTCTTTTAAGCGTCTGCATTATTTCAATGCCCGTAGCACTTTCCGCTGTTTCAGCAGGTGCAGAGAGTATTGATTCTATGCAGCAGCAGCTTCAGGAGCTTGAACAGAAAAATCAGGAATATCAGGATATTCTTGATAAAACACAGTCAGATATTAATGAAAAAGAAGAATACAATAAGGCTCTTGTAAGCAAGATTGAAGTTCTCGACGACAAAATTGCGCTTACAAGAGAGTCTGTAAACGACCTCAACGACAGCATTGAGCAGAAGCAGAAAGATATAGATAAGGCTAATGAAGATATTGACGGTCAGCTTGATACACTCTGCGAGCGTTTAAGAACTATCTATATGGCAGGAAATGCAAGTGATATTGAAATCATTTTCGGTGCAAAGGACTTCTCTGATTTTATCGATAAGGTTTCACTTGTTCAGACTCTTTCAAGCTACGATAAAGAGCTTATTGACGGAATCAACGTAAAGCTTGAGAAAATCACTGAACAGAAAACTGCTCTTGAAGAGGATAAAACCGAGCTCGAAAAACAGCAGGCTTCTCTTGAAGCAGACCAGTCAGAGCTTAATGAGCTCCTTGAAAAAAACGAGGAAACACTCCGTAACCTCTATAAATCAAATAATAACGCAAAAAATGCACTTGAAAATGCAGCAGCTCAAAGCGCTGAACTTGAAAATCAGATAAGAGCATATTATAAAGACCAGCAGGACAAGATTGCACAGCTCGGCGGCAACAACTCGGGTAACAGCGGTAATTCAGGTAGCGGTACGTCTGACAACAGCGGAAGCAACGGCGGCGGTGGCTCAACTACTCCCGTACTGCCCGAAACTCCGTCTGTAAATCCTCCGACAACATCAGGCTTTGTATGGCCGTCTCCCGGTTGCTATGTCATTACTGCACCTTACGGAGAGGACAGAGGTTACAAACACGGCGGAGTAGACATCGGTACTCCGATAGGCACAACTATTGTAGCCGCAGAGAGCGGTACAGTAATTGCTTCGAATAACAGCTGTCCTCATAACTGGGGTAAAAACGGAAGCTGCGGCTGCGGCGGCGGTTACGGCAACTACGTATTTATTGACCACGGCAACGGCAAATTGACAATTTACGGTCACCTTACAAATGCAATTGTCAGCACAGGTCAGAAAGTTTCCAAAGGACAGACAATCGGCTATGCCGGTTCAACAGGTAACTCAACCGGACCACACCTCCATTTTGAGTGCCAGTATTACGGCGTAAAATACGATCCGATGTCGGAATATTAATTTCTAATTTATACTTAAGTAAAAATCCGAAAGCATAATTTGGCTTTCGGTTTTTTTCTTTATTTTGTCTGTTTTCTCTATGTTTATTATTTATAAATAAAAATGATAAAACTATTGAAATGTTTTTAGTTACGTGATATAATATAACTATAGTTGAACAATTTAAGGGTGTGATATAATTTTTAAACAAAAAATAAAAAACTTTAGAGAATAAAAAAGAGAGGTTATTTTTATGAAAAGAATAAGAACAAAAAATATTGACATCGTTGTTGCTATCTATTATAATAATATTATCAAATATTGTTTCGTTAAGTGCTGCTGAGATTTATAATGGAGAGATTGTATCAGAAGAAGGAGTTATAATAAATCAGGAGCAAAAGAAAATTTGTCAGGCGACGATAGATGATAATTTTGAAGATGATAGCGTAATTGTGGTATTTAACAATGATACAAGTTTAGAACTTCACGATTTTGATAAAGGTGATTTTTCTGATATTGGAGCAAAAAAGGTACATGAATTAACATCTTATACTAGTGAAGAAATTAAAGACGTATGCATTGATAAAGCACAAACTGTAATGAGTGCTTCGGTTACATATGCGACTTTACCTGATAATTTCGTACTTTCATCCATTAATGAAGATAATTTAGTAAATTATATAGACGATGAAATTAAAGAAGAGTATTCTTCTTTCCATCAAATGGTTGAAATTAAATTAAACATAAAAAGCAAACAGAATGTACTTGATGTAATACATGAACTTGAAAAACGAGATGACGTATTGGTTGCAGAACCAAATTACATTATAGAGCTTGATTCGTCTTCTATTACACCAAATGATACTTATGTTAATAAGCAATGGGCTATTGATAAAATTAACTTGCCGTCGGCTTGGGGTATAACTACTGGCAGTAAAAGTGTTAATGTCGGAATTATTGACTCCGGTATAAAAGCGGCTCATTTTGATTTGAATGCAAACGTTGACAGTACATTGAGTAAAAGTTTTGTTGACAATTCGCCATTAACTGATGAATTTGGACATGGAACGCATGTTTCAGGAATTGTGGGAGCAGTGGGCAATAACAACAGAGGAATATCCGGAGCTTGTTGGGACGTTAATCTGATTAGCTTAAAAATATTTGACTCTACTGGGGATGGAAGTGCCGGTGATTTAGCGGAAGCTATAAATTATGCACAAACTAATAATATTGATATACTTAATTTCAGCGGTAGTTTTTGGGGAAATAAAGATTATAAGAAGTATTGTCAATTCTTGAAAGAAGCAATAAACAATTATCATGGAACTTTTATATGTGCGGCAGGAAATCAGTACATTGATGTTGATGCTCCGGACATATCCGAAACAGAATTTAGTACAAAACGTGTATATCCTGCAACGTATAAAAATAGTAATATTATTGCAGTAGCTTCAACTGGTGAAGATGATAAATTGTATCTAAAAGGGGTATTTGATGGTAGTAGTTATGGTAAAACAAGTGTTGATTTAGCTGCTCCGGGAGTTGATATATATTCGACATATAACGGTGATACAAGTGATAAGTATTATGTAAATATGACCGGAACCTCTATGGCTACTCCTTATGTCACAGGTGTTGCAGCACTTATAAAAAGTAAATATCCGAGCATTTCGGCAGACGGAATAAAAAAAGCTATATTGGACAGTGTTGATAAGGTAACTGATTTGTCAGATAAAGTTAAAACAGGCGGGCGGCTAAATGCATATAAAGCGCTGCTTGCTGTTGAAAACTGTAAATTTACGGTTGCCTATAATAAAAACGGCGGTACGGGTAGCAATATGCTAAGCACAACTGTTACATACGGAATTCCCACAAAATTAGCGGCAAATTCATATGTTGCACCGTCTTCGGATAAAATTTTCTCCGGTTGGTATGCAAATAGGCAATCTGATAATAAATGGCTTTATAAGGGACCAAATGGAAGCGGTTGGTATATTGAGGGAAGCCAGCCGTCAGGATATAGTAAATTTTTATATAGAGATGAAGCATCTTTAGCACATACTACAAGTGTAAATAATGATTTAGTAACTATGTATGCTCAGTGGATAGATAAAAGCAGTATTGTGATTGGTGACGTTAATTTAGATGGCATTAT
The DNA here is from genome assembly GCA_002491825.1 of Ruminococcaceae bacterium UBA7147. GTDB lineage: Bacteria > Bacillota > Clostridia > Oscillospirales > Acutalibacteraceae > Ruminococcoides. The sequence continues at coordinate 8,196 of DKWR01000006.1, read as the reverse complement.
TAATATATATGATGCGACTTTAATACAAAAATATTGTTCCGGTAATTACCATTTTGATCCTGTGCAGTTATTTGCCGCTGATGTTAATAAGGACGGTGTTGTAAATGTCTTAGATGCAACAGATCTTCAAAAGCTGATAAATTAACATTATTTTAGGAGACGATACTATGAAAAAACTTATTTCAATTATTCTTGCAGTAATGCTTGTATTTTCTGTGTCGATAACAGCATTTGCCGCTGAAAGAGAGGCTACTCCCGATACTTCTGACTTTGAATATCAGGTTAAGGAAGCAGTGGTTAAGAAATTCTATGAAGGGCGAGAAGGATTTGATGTTACAGCTGATGATATTTATTTTATACGTTCGGCTACATTAAGTGACGGCAGATTTTATTTTAGCTTTGTTGCTGACGGAGTGTTGCATCCTGATGTGTCTATTGAAAAAACTATAGGTGATTATTATTATCATTATAGTGCAGGATTAGAAGTTTATCTATACAATGCCGGTGAGATTATCGAAATTAACGATGCTTATGAAGCTGGTATAATCAACGATGATATTCTTGCTGAACTTTCCGCTTTTGGTTATTTTGGTATTGAGCCAATGAATGATGTTCCTGCTCCTACTGAATCTGAGCCTGTAACACAACCTCAAACGGAAAATATAGAAGCAACCAAAGAATCTGCAACTCAACCGCAGATGGATAATACAGATGCAACTTCTGCAACAAAAGCAGTGACGTCAAATTCTATATCTACAATTGACACACCGTCAAATGTTAAATCAAACGGCACTGTTCAGACAGGTCAGAGCAATTTTGCGATTCTTACATTATTAATTGTAATGGCTCTTGCAGGTGCTGCGGCTGCATTTTCTAAGTATGCTTATCGCAAGTAAATTTGCATTTAATTAATACTTAAATTTTGTACCCCCGCATATACTTTTACTAAGTATTTATGCGGGGGTATTTTTTTGATTACATCACTTTCTTTAAAGCTTCCCGAAAAGCAAAAGGGAATAAAAAGGCTTTTTCATATTATAAAGAACGACAAGGTTGAGGTTGAAGTAAAAAAGGCGAGAGGAGTTCGAGTAAAGCAGGTTACATATACAAGCTACAGCGGAAAAATCAGGCTTGATAAAATAGACAGCATAATCGGTGCGCAACGCAATCACCTGCTGTGTTCGCCTACGCTGAAATTTCCTGAGAACAGCGGATACAGACGCTTTTTTTCAAATGCATATTCACAGCGGCTTTGTACAAATATGGCGTTGAGCGCAATTGAGAACTGTGTACGTCCCGAAATGCTGAAAATCGGAATCTATGACCCCGATGGCGACTCGCACGATATACTGTTTCATATTCTCAAGCACTGTTCCGATGTCAAGGTTGTAACAAACGATTTCAATTCATATCAGTACGAGCTTGAAAGGGCAATGGATGAACTCGGAGCTTCTGCTGTTGTCACCAAAAATATCTCGGAATTATGTGACCGATTATTTGTAGTTGCACCTTGCGTAATTGAGGAGAAACTGCCCTTAAAGCAGGAAGCACTTGTACTTACAACAGGCTGTCCAAAAGTCCCGTCAAGCGGACTTGTTTATTACAAATATCATCTGCGAATGCCAAATGGATTTGACCTGTTAAAGCCGAAGGATTTTGACGAGGAGTACTTCTGTTCTGCACTCTACACGCTTGCTTCACAGTATGAGCTTGGCTCGATTGTGCCTTTACTCTGCCGAAATTACTCTTCCTCGCAAACGGTAAAATCACTTTGCGCATATCTAAATACTAAAACCTAATTAAAAACTAAAATATCTTTTTGGCATATTTTCTGTCATACTTCGTGAGCTGTCCTCGGAAGGCGTCAGCCTTCCTGTGGAATCTCACTCGTCTGACAAAAAATCTGCTCAAAAATCTTATAAAGGTTTTAATCAGGTTTTAGTATAATCGTTTTGCTTGACAATAAGTACGAAAAAGCATATAATAAATCTATATGCAGTTTTTTATGCACATTAATTCCTAATATGAAAGGACGATATAAAAATGGCAGCTAAACCTACAATGCTTACTGCGGAAGGTCTTAAAAATCTTGAAGAGGAGCTTGCGGAATTACAAAACATAAAACGTAAGGAAATCGCTGAAAAAATTAAAGTAGCTCGTTCATACGGCGACTTGTCCGAGAACAGCGAATATGACGACGCCAAAAACGAACAGGCAATTATGGAGGCAAGAATTGCAACTATCGAGGCAATTCTTAAAACTGCCGTAATCATTGATGAGTCCAACACATCAACCGAGCACGTTCACCTCACGTCTGTTGTTACAATTGAGATGATTAAAACAGGTAAACAGTTTAAGTATAAGATTGTCGGCTCGGGTTCAAACGAAACCAACCCCAGAGAGGGCAAAATCTCTGACGAGTCACCAATCGGCAAAGCGCTTATGGATAAGAGCGTAGGCGACGTTGTTGAGGTTGAAACTCCAGGCGGAGTTCAGGCAATCAAGATTATTGAAATTTCTAAATAAGAATTTAAATTAGCGGAAATATGCCGTAAGGTTTATTTCCGTTTGATTTGCAAGTGAAGGGAATGTTAATATGAGTCAGAAGCCCCAGCAGGCTAATACAAGTGATGTAATCAAGGTAAGGTACGAAAAGCTTGACGCACTCAGAGAGGCAGGCAGAGATCCGTTTGTGATCACAACAAGCGACCGTGACACACTTACCGAAACAATAAAGAATAATTTTGAAGAATACGAAAACAAGGACGTCTGCGTTGCAGGCAGACTGCTTTCAAAGCGTGGCAAGGGCAAGGTTTCCTTTATGGACTTGCACGACCGCAGCGGCAAAATCCAGATTTTTGCAAAGTTTGACGATTTGGGCGAAGAAGAATACGGCTTCCTCAAAAAGTGGGACATCGGCGATATTGTCGAGGTAAAGGGCTTTGTTTTCAAAACTCAGATGGGCGAGATTTCCGTTCACGCGAAGGAAGTAAAGCTTCTTTCAAAGTCACTCAAGCCGCTCCCCGAAAAGTATCACGGACTTACAAACACCGACCTTCGTTACCGTCAGCGTTACGTTGACCTGATTATGAATCCCGAGGTTAAGGACACATTTGTAAAGCGTTCAAAAATTATCAGCAGTATACGCAGATACCTTGATTCACAGGGCTTTATGGAGGTAGAAACTCCTATGCTCGTTGCAAACGCAGGCGGTGCGTCGGCTCGTCCGTTTGAAACTCATTTCAATGCGCTTGACGAGGACTTAAAGCTCCGTATTTCTCTGGAACTTTACTTAAAGCGCCTTATAGTCGGCGGACTTGAAAAGGTTTACGAAATCGGCAGAGTATTCCGCAACGAGGGTGTTGACACAAGACACAACCCCGAGTTTACTCTTATGGAGCTTTATCAGGCTTACACCGATTATAACGGTATGATGGACTTAACCGAAAATCTTTACCGCCACGTTGCGCAGGAGGTTCTCGGCACAACTAAAATCACATATAACGGCGTTGAAATGGACTTAGGCAAGCCGTTCGAGAGAATTACAATGCTTGACGCAGTCAAGAAGTATTCGGGCGTTGACTTCAATGAAATCCACTCTGACGAAGAGGCAAAGGCTATCGCCAAGGAAAAGGGCATTGAGTTTGAGGAAAGACACAAGAAGGGCGATATTCTCAACCTGTTCTTCGAAGAATTTGCCGAGGAGCATATGATTCAGCCTACATTTGTAATGGATCACCCGATTGAAATTTCACCGCTCACAAAGAAAAAACCGGACAACCCCGACTACGTAGAGCGTTTCGAGTTCTTTATGAATGGCTGGGAAATGGCAAACGCTTACTCCGAGCTTAATGACCCGATTGACCAGAGAGAGCGTTTCAAGGCGCAGGAAGAACAGCTTGCACAGGGCGACGAGGAAGCGAACACAACCGACGAGGACTTCCTCAACGCACTTGAAATCGGTATGCCCCCGACAGGCGGCATAGGCTTTGGTATCGACAGAATGACAATGCTTCTCACCGACTCAGCCGCAATCCGTGACGTTCTCCTCTTCCCGACAATGAAGAGCTTGGATAAATAATTCATTCAGCCCCGAAATGCATATTTTGCAAACGGGGCTGTTTTTCGGAGGAGGTAATATGGAATTTGACTGCGGATTTGTTAAAGAAAATAAGTGGTTTCGCTACAGGGCAGGAGCGATAATTATTGAGGACGGATATGTGCTTTTTGTCGGCAACGAGCGTGACAATTATCTCTACTCTGTCGGCGGTGCAGTGCATATCGGTGAATCAGCCGAGGATGCCGTAAAAAGAGAGGTCTTTGAAGAAACGGGTGCTCATTATGAGATTGACCGAATTGCTTTTATCCACGAAAACTTCTTTAAGGGCAGTGAAAGCCTTGACGGTCTTGACTGTCACGAAATTTCAATTTACTTTCTGATGAAGCCGAACGGAACTCGGAATTTGACCTGCAACAGCGTTACGCAGACAGGCGAAAGGGAAAACCTGCACTGGATTCCCGTTGACAGGCTCAGTGAGTACAAAGCCTTTCCGACATTCCTAAAGGACAAAATCAACAGCATCGGAAACACAATTGAGCACATCATAACACGAGAATAACATAAAACAGGGACTATCCAAAGCGGATAATCCCTGTTTTTTGAAATTTAGTTATATATTTCTGCTCATAAGGTTGTGGAGTTTAATTTCACCTGTTTCAAGCGATTTTTGCACGTCAATTATTCTCTGATTTGACGAACCTCTGAAAGCAAGGCTTATGTCGTGCAAAGCCTGAACAAACTCGCCGTCAACGATTACGTCAATCAGCGAAAGCATTTCATCGGTAAATTCGCACCTTGCACGGCTTTCGCACAAAAGCTCCCTGTCAAACAGATAGCCTGTGTAACACCAGATGTTTTTATTCGGCAGTTCGTTTTTTACTCTGCGCAGGAACGGCAACAGTACCTCTTGATTTTGCGGCTCAAACGGCTCACCGCCGAGGAGTGACAGTCCGTCGATGTAGTCGGGGGTAAGACACTCGATTATATAGTCCTCGGTTTCCTTTGTGAAAGGCTTGCCGTATTTAAAGCTCCACGTTTCGGGGTTGAAACAGTTTTTGCAATGGTGGGTACAGCCCGAAACGAACAGAGAAACTCTTACGCCCTCGCCGTTTGCGATGTCGTAATTCTTGATTTCACCGTAATTCATCAGAGGTGAAGCACCCTTTCTTTGATTTCCTGTGTTCTGCCCTGATTCCAGAACTGCGTGCCGATGTAGCCGCAGGTTCTTCTTGCAACGTTCATCTTGTCCTGGTCACGGTTGTGGCACTTCGGGCATTCCCAGAGGAGCTTTCCGTCCTCTTCAACAATGCCGATTTCGCCGTCGTAGCCGCAAACCTGACAGTAGTCGCTCTTTGTGTTCAGCTCGGCGTACATAATGTTGTCGTAGATGAACTTGATAACCTGTAAAACGGCAGGAATGTTGTCCTGCATATTCGGAACCTCAACGTAGCTGATTGCACCGCCGGGGGAGAGAGCCTGAAATTCCGACTCAAGCTTGAGTTTGTCAAATGCGTTAATGTCCTCGGAAACGTGAACGTGATAGCTGTTTGTGATGTAGTTTCTGTCGGTAACGCCCTTGATTATGCCAAAACGCTTTTGCAGGCATTTTGAGAACTTATAGGTTGTGCTTTCAAGCGGAGTACCGTAAATGCTGTAGTCGATATTCTCTTCCTTTTTCCACTTTGCACAGTAGTCGTTGAGCTTCTGCATAATCTCTAAACCAAGCTCCTTGCCCTCTTTTTCGGTTAGCTTTTTGCCGTTGAGGCTGTAAACGCATTCCCAAAGTCCGGCATAGCCGAGTGAAAGCGTTGAGTAACCGCCGTGAAGGAGCTTGTCGATTGTTTCGCCCTTTTTAAGCCTTGCAAGTGCGCCGTACTGCCAGAGAATCGGAGCGGCGTCGGAGAGTGTGCCTGTCAGTCTTTCGTGACGGCACTGCAAAGCACGATGGCAAAGCTCCATACGCTCGTCAAAAATCTTCCAGAATTTATTCATATCTCTGTTTGCGCTTAATCCGATGTCAACAAGGTTTACTGTTACAACGCCCTGATTGAATCGACCGTAATATTTAGGCTTGCCGTTTTCGTCAACGTAGGGTGTGAGGAAGCTGCGGCAGCCCATACAGGTATAGCAGTGACCTTCGCCGTTTTTGTCAATTTTATTCTGTAGCATAACCTTCTCGGAAATGTAGTCGGGTACCATTCTCTTTGCGGTGCATTTAGCCGCAAGCTCGGTTAGGTACCAGTACTTGCTGTCCTCGGTTATATTGTCCTCTTCAAGAACGTAAATGAGTTTGGGGAATGCGGGGGTAATCCACACGCCGTCCTCGTTCTTAACGCCCTGATGTCGCTGTTTGAGGGTTTCCTCAATGATAAGAGCAAGATCCTGCTTTTCCTGTTCGTTTTTAGCCTCGTTAAGGTACATAAATACCGTTACAAACGGAGCCTGACCGTTGGTTGTGAGCAGTGTAACAACCTGATACTGAATAGTCTGAACGCCTCTGTTTACTTCCTTGCGAAGGCGCTTTTCAACAATTTCGTTGAGCTTTTCTTCGCTTACTTCACAGCCGAGCTCTTCAATCTCTGCGATAGTTTCCTTGCGGATTTTCTCCCTTGAAATCTGAACAAAGGGTGCAAGGTGGGCAAGGCTTATGCTCTGTCCGCCGTACTGGTTGCTTGCAACCTGTGCTATAATCTGAGTAGCGATGTTGCAGGCTGTTGAAAAGCTGTGCGGCTTTTCAATGAGCGTATCGCTGATAACCGTTCCGTTCTGAAGCATATCCTCAAGATTTACGAGGTCGCAGTTGTGCATATGCTGTGCAAAGTAGTCGGCGTCGTGAAAGTGAATAAGTCCCTGTTTGTCTGCCTCGACAATATCGGGAGGAAGCAACATTCTTCTTGTAAGGTCACGGCTGACTTCGCCTGCCATATAGTCACGCTGAACGCTGTTTACGGTAGGATTCTTGTTGGAGTTTTCCTGCTTTACTTCTTCGTTGTTGCACTCAATGAGCGAGAGGATTCTGTTATCGGTCGTGTTAGCCTTACGAACAAGAGAACGGTTGTATCGGTATCTTACATAGCGGCGGGCAAGCTCAAACGCACCCTTAGCCATAAGCTGATCCTCGACCATATCCTGAATTTCCTCTACGGAAACCGCCCTTTTCATTTTGTTGCATTTATATTCAACGTATTCTGCGATGTCGATAATCTGTTCATCAGTCAGGAAACGTGTTTCGGACGAGTTGTTCGCCTTTTTAACGGCATTGACGATTTTCTCAATGTTAAAATCTTCTTCCGAACCGTTTCGTTTAATAATTTTCATAATTTCCCTTCCTTTTCAATAGCTTTTTCACGTTTTTTAGTTGCAGGATTAATTATACAATAAAAAATTTTAATATACTGTTGCACAAACAACAAAAATGTTTTATAATAACAATATATAGTGTAAGGATAAAAATTAACACACATTATGGAGTGGTTGTAATGAATGTTTTTTCTATTGATTCAAGGCTCACAAACACAGATTTAATCGGGTTAAAGGAGTGTTTTGCACCCACCGAAAGGGAGTATGAAAGGGGAGAAATTATTACAATATGTTCACCTGAAGATGACACAATTGGAATAATTAAAAGCGGAATTGCATATCTTTCGACAATCAATTCCGAGGAGCAGAGAAGAATAATTGATTATTATATGCGTGGCAATGCGTTCGGAAAACATTTTCTTCCCGACACCGAGGAGAAATTATTTTATGTTTACGCAAAGACGAAATGCACCGTTGATTTTGTAAAATACAAAAAGCTGATTACCTGCTGCGGAAAAAACTGTGCAAAGCACGTTGCTTTTATTGACCACATTATGATGACGACGGCGAGGAAGTCGCTTGTTCACGTTGACATTCTCTGCCAGAGAACACTTCGCAGTAAGCTGATGTCGTTTTTTGAATATCTTGAGTCGGAGGAAAAAAGCAACAGCTTTACTCTGCCTTTGCCGTTTTCCGACCTTGCAGATTATCTCGGAGTTGACCGAAGTGCGATGATGAGGGAAATCAAAAAGCTCAACGAGGAAAAAATTATTTCCAACGACAAGCGCAAGGTGACGATAAATAAAAAGTAGTATAAACTATAATTTAGCGTTGGA
>DKWR01000022.1:20012-44443 GCA_002491825.1 Ruminococcaceae bacterium UBA7147 | reverse complement strand
TCTCCAAACAAACCGACTTTTCCGCTCAATTTGCCCGCCGAGGCACTCGGCTAAATTATAGTTTAATTTAGTCATATATAGTACTATAAAAAACCGCCTGTCGTGATAGTCTGACAGGCGGTTTCTAAATATCATTATTCACATTCGTTGCATTTGCATTCGCAGTGCTCGTCATCATCGCCGAACAAGCCGCAAATCCAGTAATAAACCGGGATTGTGAGGAACACAAGCCAGCCTACAGCCCAGCCGCCGCATACGTTGAAGTAACCGAACAGTATGTATGCGATTGCCACAAGTACGGGATATGCAAAGTGACTTGCCTTGCGCTCGTAGATTGCGTCAACAAGTGTGTAATAAAGCGGAATGGTAAGCAGGCAAATCCAGCTTAACGCCCAGCCGAAGCATACTCCGCTTGCGCCCCACCACGCAAATGCGAGTATAGGGAAGATGAAAAACGGAAACTTATTCCACTTATTTTTGTTTTTGTGACGGCGTTTAAGCTCCTCATCAACCATAATATTGCCGTTTTCGTCGGTATAAACACGCTGTTTGCCGTTTTCTTCTACGTGTATTCCGTTCCAGCCTACGTGAACCTCGTCGCCGTTTTTGTCGTGAACATGCACGCCGTCTTTGAAGTTTATGTGCACGTGGTCGCCGTCCTTTGAGTCAACGTGGATTCCGTTTTTAAATGAAACCTTGTCAACCTTCTCGTACTTTGTTTCGGTTTCGCCGTTCGGCCCGTAGGAATAGCTGTAATTATACCGGTAACCCTCATTTGAATTTGGCTCGGAATTGATTTCCTCCGATTTTTCATCATTTTCACTTTTGGCGTTTTCACCCTTTAAAAGTTCGTCAAGTGAAACACCGTAAAGATCAGCGAGTAGAACAAGATTGTCTGTGTCGGGTGATGCTTCGGCACGTTCCCATTTTGATATTGCTTGTCTGCTTACACCGATTTTAGCGGCAAGCTCCTCCTGACTGAGGTTGTGCTTCTTTCTGTATTGTAATAATCTGTTGGCTGTTTCAATGTTCATTGATATGCCCTCCTTGTTGATTTGTTGCCCAAATTATACCCCGCAACCGATGTTTTTGGCTATACATTTCAGTTTTCAACCCCGCAACCACGGGTTGCGGCGGCAAGTTGCCATGTCAAATGAGGCAAATATTGCGATTTTGCTATAAAAAACGGATGCCCAAATTTAAAGTCGCATTAGAGTATTAAGTTCTTTTTCGGAAAGTAGCCGCCGTAATTTTGTCTTTGAATCTATAATTATTTAAATTATATTTCCAAACCGTTTGTAGTTTTCAAAAACTCAAACAGCTGATTATAAATCAAATCAACGCCGCCTTTACTGTCACTTTCAATGTTGAGCGGCATAATCGGGTCGTGAACAGAAAGACGGAGTAAAAACCAGCCGTCGCCGTTTTCTTTGCCGAACGATACTCTGATTCCCTCTCGGTTATCGTCGGCAACCTGCCAGTCGTCCTGTTTTTCTGCATATTCGGTGAGGTCGGCTATAATCTTTTCTCCGCAGGCTCTGAAATCCTTTTCGGTAATCTTAAATCTGATTTCCTTGCTTTCAACAGGCTCCTTAAGTGCAGAGGTCAGCTCATCAAGCTCCTTGCCCTCTTTGCGGAGCTGTGCCATTTTTATAATAATTTTTGTGCAGAGATATGCGCCGTCGTCAAGAAAATAATTCTCACGCATTGCGGCGTGTCCCGAGGTTTCAATCGCAAGAGGACAGTTTATTCCCTGTGCATTCAGTTCAATCGCCTTATCAATTACATTCTTATAACCTCTGCGATAGCGGTAGTGTTTTCCGCCGAGTGTGTTTTCAATAAATTCCTTAAGTCCGCTTGAAGTGATAGAGTCGGTGACGATTGTTCCGCCGTCATTGCCCTCAAGCGCAATTGCGGCTGCAACGGCTACAAGCCTGTTGCGGTTTATCTCGTTGCCCTTTGAGTCAACAGCGCCGCCACGGTCAACGTCGGTGTCAAAGATTACGCCTAAATCGGCGTTGCTTTCCTTTACAGCCTCGCAGATTGACGCCATAGCCGTTGCGTCCTCGGGATTGGGAACGTGGTTCGGGAACATTCCGTCAGGGTCAAGGTAACGACTGCCCTCGGTGTCAGCGCCGAGTACGGAAAGCACCTTGTCTGCGTAAAAACCGCCTGCGCCGTTTCCTGCGTCAACGACAATCTTAAAGCCTTTCAGCGGATGCTCGTAGTCCTCTGCATTTACTTCCTTCTTAATCTTTTCGCAAAGTCCCCTTGCGTAGTCGCTCATATAGTCAACGTCGGTGATTGTTCCGCCGTCTTTTTCCTGCGGATGCTCGTTTTCCTGTGCGTATGTCAGAATTTCCTCAATGTCAGAGCCTTCAAGACCGCCCTCACGTGTGAAGAATTTCAGACCGTTTCGGTTGAACGGATGGTGACTTGCCGTAATCTGCAAAGCACCGTCGCAATTGAGGTCAACCGTAGTCATAAACATTGACGGGGTAGAGGCAAGACCACAGCAAAGCACCTTTGCACCGCTTGCTTTGAAACGCTCTGTTGTAATTTCCATAATGTGAGGACCCGATATTCTGCTGTCACGTCCGACAGATATTGTAAGACGATCGCACGGCTTTTTAACCTTTTTTGAAAGCCAGAGAACAAAGCCGTCAGCCATATCGGCAACAACTTCGTCAGTAAGATTGACGTTCTGTCCTTCAACACCCTCGCTTGCAACACCTCTGATGTCAGTTCCGCTTTTGAATTGTTTATAAAAATCGTTAAGCATAGTTTTCATCCTTTCGGTTTCATTTATATATGATATTTTATAAGTATTATACCGCAAAGAGAGAAAAATCACAATACATCAAAAAATTAAGTTTGTAAAAAATCAGATTATTTTATTGCCAAAAAGGAAATAAGTTGTTGAAACTGACGAAAGAGTAACGAAAATATTGTCGCTTTGTAAATTCTTTTAAAGCATTATTAGGATATATTGCACATAATTATAACGTAAATATTAGTTACTATTGACATACAAATGCGATAACTTACAAAAACGGAAGTCAAAAATTGTTGACTTTTTTAAAAAGCTAGATATAATAATAATTGTCAAGTAAATAGTCCGCTTGACTATCGGCTGATTTCCAATTAGCCTTACTCGAGTAAAATTGAATTATCAAAAAGTCGATAAATAATCATGATTTGCCAAATGGTAAATGGCGCACGAATAAAACTTTATATTTTTAAAGAATTGAAGGAGGAAACATTTATGACACCAATTCTTAGCTTACACAACATTGATGTAACTGCGTTCCTCGCCGTGCTCGATACCTGCGAGGGCAACGTATATCTCGTTACAAAAGAAGGCGACAGATTAAATCTGCGCAGCAAACTTTGCCAGCTCGTTGGCTTGACAAAGCTTATCGAAGGTGGTAAAATTGCAGAAGCAAGTATTATCTGCGAAAACAAGAACGACGAGAGCAAGCTTTTCAGATTCAACTTCTTCGGCGATACAGGTAACGCTAAAGTAGGTTAATCAAAGCTTATTAAAATTACAATCCACGTTTTTCACGTTAATTTCAAAACTTCTAAATCCAAAAACGGCTGCTTTACGGCGGCCGTTTTTGGATTTTATTATTTTGGACTTAAATATTTGGTGAAAAGCAGCGTAAATCCACAACAGAGAAAAGATACGAACAAATCGGCAAACAGGCAATTGTGCTGAAATAGATAAGCGTGAAAAAGTCGAGTGCCTCGACACGCAATACGGGCAGACAGATTGATTTTATCATACTTTCTTTGTCCGACAGTTTCGGAGCAGTTCACTTTAAAGTGAAAAAAGCAGTCTGCAAATTAATGCAAACTGCTTTTTTAAATGGTTACGATAAAGATGTCATATTTGATGCGAGAAATTAACTTTAAAAAAAGAAGAATGCCCCGAACGCGATCTGCGTGTCGAGGCACTCGACTGGTGCGCCAACAGTATGTTTTATTAAATGAAAAATGCATACCTCGTTTGTTGCGGCGTGTGTGAACGGAAAGGTTCATCTGCGCTCCTCGCTAAAAACGTCACACAGTGACGTTTTTTAAACGCTCGGCTTCGAGTCCCTATTGGCAAAAAAAGAGATACCCGAAGTGGGTATCTCTTTTTTGGTGCGCCAACAGGGACTCGAACCCCGGACCGACCGGTTATGAGCCGGTAGCTCTAACCAACTGAGCTATTGGCGCATATTGATGTAATATCATTTACGCAAATGCTATTATATCAAAGTTTGTTTTATTTGTCAACGGTTTTACTAATTATTTGTTGCCCGTCTGTCGAATTTATGATATAATGAATTAATAAAACTTTGGGTGGGATTTTTATGGCAGTTATCAAACCGTTCAGGGGTATGCGCTATGACACGTCAAAGGCAGGCGAAATATCAAAGCTTTGCTGTCCGCCGTATGACATCATCAGCGAAAAACAGCGACTTGATTACATCAATGAAAATGAATACAACATCATCCGTCTTGAGCTTCCGAAGGACGGCGAAAATCCGTATCAGAACGCTTCCGACATTCTCAATATGTGGCGTGACAAGGGGATTCTTATTCACGAGGATAAGCCTGCGATTTACATTTACGAGGAGGAGTTCAACGCTTACTCCGAGCACAAAAGCATAAAGGGTATTATTGCACGTGTGAAGCTGGAGGAGTTTTCAAAGGGAATTATTCTGCCTCACGAGTTTACTCTTTCAAAGGCTAAAGAGGACAGGTTTAACCTTATGAAAGCGACAAACTGCAATTTCAGTCAGATTTATGCGCTTTATATGGAAGAAAAGCACCTTACTCTCAAAACGATTGACGAGTGCTCGCAGTGTACACCGGAGCTTGAATTTACCGATTCCGACGATGTTACCCACAGGCTGTGGATTGTTACCGACGAGGAAATAATCAACAAGCTTGTAAATGATTTTGCTCACAGACGGCTCTATATTGCCGACGGCCACCACAGGTACGAAACTGCTCTCAACTACAGAAATTACTGTCGTGAAAACGGAATTTCAAAAGAGGGTGACGCACAGGATTATCAGATGATTTATCTTGTCGATATGGACCATCCCGGACTTGTTGTGTTCCCGACACACCGCCTTGTGCGTGATTTGCCGGACTTTGATAAGAATAAAATGCTCGATTTATGCGAAAAATATTTTGAAATTACCGCATACAACGGTACAGAAAATATGGAAAGCGAGCTTGCAAAACGCTATGACGAGGGCAAAAAGGCTTTCGGTTTTTACTGCGGAAACGGCGAATGGTATCTGCTTGTGCTAAAGGATATTGACGTTATGTCGCAGTTTTTGCCGAATCTCTGCACAGCTTCGCAAAGGCTTGACGTTTCGGTTCTGCACACGCTTATTCTTGAAAATATCTTTGGAATTGATAAGGAGAATATGGCTAATCAGGTCAATTTGACCTATACAAAATTCTTTGATGAGGCTGTTTCGCTTGTTGACAGCGGAGAATTTCAATGTTCGTTTGTGCTCAATCCCACAAGGGTTAGCGAAATTCGTGACGTTGCCGCCGCAGGCGAGAAGATGCCGCAGAAGTCTACGTATTTCTATCCCAAGATGATTACGGGAATGGTTATGAACGACCTCGGTGTTTGATATGAATGATTATGAAATGAGAAGAAAGGAACGTATGGCGGATTTACAAACTGCCGAGCGTATTCTTGAAAACGCAGAATACGGGGTTTTGTCAACGGTGGGTAGTGATGGCTTTCCATACGGTATTCCTCTCAATTTTGTTTATGACGGAAAGAAAATATATTTTCATTGTGCAAAAGACGCAGGTCACAAGCAGGCTAATCTTGATTATTCGGACAAGATTTGCTTTACTGTTGTTGATAATCCGCAGGTTATTGCAAAAGAGCTTACGACAAAATACGGCAGTGCAGTAGTTTTCGGAACTGCCGAAAAGACGGAAAGCAACAAGCATTATGCGCTTGAACTGCTTGCAGAGAAATATGCCCCTGATTACCCCGAGAAAGGTAAGACGGAGATTGAAAAATTTTATAACGTAACGGATATATACGAAATTTCAATTATAAAAATCAGCGCAAAGGTAAACAGATAATATGAAAATACTGACGGTGTTTACGGGCGGAACAATCGGCTCGACAAAATCGGAAGGAGTTATTTCTCCTGATTCCGAAAATTCGTATAAACTGATTGAAATGTATTCAAAAAAGGATAAAAAGGTTGAGTTTACCGCTGCTCAGCCGCTTAACATTCTGAGCGAGAATATGAATGGTAAGATCCTTACTCAACTCTATAAATGCATCAGCTCCTATGATTTAAGCGAGTTTGACGGTGTTATTGTCGCTCACGGAACGGACACGTTGCAGTATACGGCGGCGTATCTGTCGTATGCTTTCGGGCTTTGCAAAACGCCGATTGTTCTTGTTTCGGCGAACTTTCCTCTTGAGGACGAGCGTTCAAACGGCTTTCATAATTTCTGCGGAGCAGTTGAGCTTATCAGAAGCCGAAAGGGCAGAGGAGTTTTTGTTTCATATGCAAATTGTGAATATTTTGCAGATATTCACCGTGGCGCAAAGGTTTTGCAACACACTGCATATTCCGATGAGTTGTATAGCATACACGACAATATTTTCGGAGAAATACATGGAAAAGAATTTGTGAAAAATGATTTCTACATCGAACAGCAGGACGAAATTTCGCTTGCCGACTGTACGGAACTTGAAGAAACGTCAGATGTGTTATATGTAAAACCTTATGTCGGAATGACTTATCCGCAGATTAGGCAGGGAACAAAGGCGGTTTTGCTTGAAGGCTACCACTCGGGTACGTTAAATACTGACAGTAATGAGTTGACAAAGTTCTGTCTTGATGCCGAAAAATGCGGCGTGCCTGTTTATCTTACGGGTGCCGAACAGGGATTTTTCTATGAAAGCAAGCTGATGTTTGAAAAGTTGAAAATTGAAGTTCTGCCGCCTGCGTCACCGATTGCAATGTATATGAAGCTATGGATGCTGAAAAAAGACAGATTAGATGACGTTTTTATGCCCTGTGGCGGAGATTTTTAACAAAACACAAAAAGGCAAACGCCCCTGTACAATTTGTACAGGGGTGTTTTGTAAGAATAGATTTTATGAGTAAAATGAGTATTCAAATTTTAATTGCCGTCAGGACGCTGTGATTACTGATAATCGCAGACATTTACCCATGAGAGCAGGAATTCACGCTCTTCGGGTTTGCCCTTAACGGACTGTGAAGCGGCTACAATCGGAAGCCACTCGTTTACATACTGACGAGCAGTATCTGTCTTTTCGCAGAACAGCTTCATATATTTTTCAGCAACATCATCCTGCTTGTTAAGACGGAACAAAAGATATGTTCTTGCAGCGTCAGCCGAGCCGTTGCCCTGAGTGGCGTGTGACCAGTCAAGTACGTAAGGAGTGCCGTCGGGTGTGATGATAACGTTACTGGGGTTAAAGTCGCCGTGACAAACCTTTGTGTGCTTGGGCATACTGTTCAGACGTGTATGAAGCTCATATCTTGTTGTTGCGTCAAGGTCTGTTTCATTAATTTTTCTGTTCATCTTGTCCTTGAGCTTATTGAGCAGAGGTGCTTTCTGATTGAGAATTTTAATCTGAATGTCAACGAAAAGCTCAAGGTACTCGTCAATTTTGTCAGGGTTTTCAGCCATAAGAGTTGCAAGTGTTTTGCCTTCTATATATGTTGAGATGATAGCCCATTTGCCGTCAATCTTTGTAACCTCTTCAACCTTTGGAATGTTGAGTCCTGTTTCCTCAACTCTCGCCTGATTCAGTGCCTCGTTAAGAATATCTGACTTCGGGAAGGATTCGTCAAAAACCTTGGCTACAAGGTTACCGTCTTTGTAAATTTTTTTGTTTTTTCTTTCAGCAAGAATTGTATCAAGTTTCATTTATGTTTCCCCTTTCGGTGGTGTCTTTTTATATAGCATATGAAATTTGCTATGGTTATATTATACAATAATAAATCGGGTTAGTATAGTAGGAAAATCACAAAAAAATTATAGAAATCTTTGTACAATTAGATAATATAAATAAAGGAGTTTTTACGTTTTGTATAAAACACAAGTAAATATTTTAGACACTTAGCATAAAAAGCCGTTAATTATTCAACTAAATAATAATTACGATATACTATGTTGTTTGTGCAAGTTGACAAAACTTTAACGAGCAAAAAAAGAGGCACACATATATTTGTGCACCCCAAAATACCCTTTTATTAATTTCTCATAAGATGAATTGCCGTTTCGGCTTTTTCAATGATTCTTAAATCGTTGTCATATGAACACATTTTTCGTGCCTGCTGAAGGTCAACCCAGATATAGCTGTCGATTTCCTCCTCCTGAATTTTTACGTTGTCGGTAAATGCCTGTGCGAGGAAAAATACAACACGTTTTCGGATTTTGCCGAAAGGACAGTATTCACTTATTTCACGGAAACCATTGAACAGCGTAACGTCAAGTCCGGTTTCTTCCTTGATTTCACGAATTGCCGTCTGCTGTTCGTTTTCGCCCTCCTCAATGTGACCTTTCGGAAAGCTCCAGTATCTGCCGTTGCTGTTCTTTACAAGCAGAATTTTCGTATTCTGCTTTGTTTTGTAAAAGATTATCGCACCGCAGGACTTTTCGTAAAGACAGGTTATGTTTTTCAGCTTTACATTTTTCAGACGTGAGAGCAGTTTGCGAAGCTCGGGCTCGTAGAAAATCTCTCCCGGCGGAGCGACAACAGCTCTTTCTCCGTCAAGTCCGTCAAATTCGGCAACGGCTATGACTACGCCGTCGAAGTACTCGGGAACTTTTCTGCGTGACACGACATATGCGCTTTTGTTCTTCATATCTGAAGAGCTGATGTAAGCCGAACGCAGATTACTGCTGATTTTTCCGAATACGCTTACTTTTACTCTTTCTGAAATCATACCGTTGCCTCCTTTCGTAAGTTTAGAATTTAAAGTTATCAGTTATCAGTCAAACAGACCGCTCATACTGTCAAGCTGGATTTGGGTGTTTGCACTCATAACACCGTTGAGGAAAAGCACCTCGTCAATTCCGTTCTGCTGACAGTAGGAAACAAGATTATCGCCGAATGTGCGGAAGTCGATAACGTGAACTTCCTCGTAATTATAGGTGAGATAGGGAACAAAGGCGTTGCCGTAGCTTTCCTTAATTACCGCAATTTTCTTGCCCTCTTCTGCGTGTTCCGAGGCTGATTTCAGAACGGTAAGCGGATGGTCGCCCATTATGAATACGCCGTAGGTAAGCGAGCCTGCCTCTGCGTACTGATAGTACGGACTTGTGTAGGTGTTTAGATTTCCGTCTGTATCTGTAACGTCCATTGTCACCTCATACGGAAACTCCCAGTAGTGCACTGTGTCGGTATCAAGACCGTTTGCTGTGTTTGAGAATGTGCCGGTAAAGCCCTCAATCTGCTGTTCGGTGCAGTCGTCAAGCGAGAGAACAGGAAGATCGTTTGTCTTTGCAAACGCAGAGTATGCATAATAAGCACCGAGTCCTGACCAGTGGTGGTCGGAGCCGAAGTAGATGTATTCGTCGTTGTGGTCTGCAAGGTAGTTGTATGCGTTTATCGGTGTTACCTTGTCGGAAAGCTTTGAGTATATAGCCTTGATGTTTTCAGCCTGTGAGGTAGACGGAGCGTCGCTGTCCTTAAGGCGCTGGGGAAGTCCCATTTCGGTGTGATTCGGTATTACCATATCGTAAACCGTAATGCCGTTTAATTTGTCGGCAAAGCCGTTGATTGTTTCGGCATATGTTGTTGCCCTTGCCTCGTCACTGCCGAAAAGCTCAAAGCCCTGCTTGTTCCACACATATATGCTGTAGGCAGAATATCCGTTTGACTTGTCGTCCTTAATCTGCGGAGTTTTGAAGTATGTCGGAGAAAGGTCGTCCTGCGCCTTGTTCTTTTTATCGTTTGCATTCGGAGTATCTGCGCTTGCAACAGGCTTTGTTTCGGTAGGTACGGGAGCGTTTGTCTGCTTTGCGCCGAAACAACCCTTGAAAACAGAAGAAATCATTACAACTAACAGTATAATAATAAGTATTCCGCAGCTGACAATTATAATTCTGTTGCGAGTGCGTTTCTTATTATTTCTGCGGCGTCTGTTGGTATTGTAAGCAGGGCGGCTGTTGTATGAGCCCTGCCTGCGCTGCGGCTGACGGCGGCGGTAATCTCTGCTGTCGTAGCCATCGTCAAAATTATCTAAATCAAAGTAATCGTAATCATTGCGTTTACTCATAATATATCTCCCTGTTGATTAAATAAATATTCAAAATATGAATAACGTAAAGGAATACATCATAATTATACTACATTAAACCTATAAAAACAATACGATTTTACATTTTTCCGCACAAAAAAAGAATTTATGTGATTGCTTTGCGTTATTGCTTGAATATATGCGCAATTCGTGATAAAATTAATAGGTATATAAACAGGATACAAAAAGAGGGATAAAATGGAATATAAGTTTTCTGACAGAGTTTCAAATCTGAAACCGAGTGCAATAAGAGAAATTTTTAAGTATGCGTCCGACCCCGATGTTGTTTCGCTTTCGGCAGGCAACCCGTCACCCGACGCTTTTCCTGCAAAGGAGATTGCCGAAATTTCAGCCGAGGTGCTGAAAAATGACCCGATTTCGGTTTTACAGTACAGCGTAAGCGAGGGCTACACCCCGCTTCGTAACACACTTAAGGAGTATATGAAGAAGGAGCATAACACAGGCAGTGACACCGATGATGTTTTAATCACAACGGGCGCACAGCAGATTATGGACTTGTGCTCAAAGGCGCTTATCAACGAGGGAGAGGTTGTAATCTGCGAGGCGCCGTCGTTTATCGGTTCGCTCAACACCTTCCGCAGTTATAACGCAAAGCTTGTCGGAGTTAAGGTTGAGCCTGACGGAATGAGCACTGAGGAGCTTGAAAATGCGCTCAAGGCTAATCCGAACGCAAAGCTTATCTACACGATTCCGAATTTCCAGAATCCCTCGGGAGTTACAATGAGCCTTGAAAAGAGGAAGAAGGTTTATGAGCTTGCCAAAAAGTACGGCGTGCTTATTCTTGAGGATAACCCGTACGGCGATTTGCGCTACAGCGGAGAATATGTTCCGAACATCAAGTCGCTTGATACGGACGGAATTGTAATTTACGCAGGCTCTTTTTCAAAGGTGATTTCACCGGGTATGCGTGTTGCTTACTGCATTTGTCCAAAGCCGATTTTCCAGAAGCTGGTTGTCTGCAAGCAGGGCAATGACGTTCATACAAATATATGGTCGCAGTATGTCTGCAACGAGTTTATTACGAAGTACGACTTTAACGCTCACCTTGCAAGACTCCGTGAGATTTACACCAAAAAGGCGGAGTTTTGTATGGACTTGCTCGATAAATACTGCGCTCCTGCAATTACCTATAACAGAATCGACGGCGGCTTGTTTATCTGGTGCGATTTGCCCGACAGCATTGATATGCCGACGTTCTGCAAAAAGGCTGTTGAAAACAAGGTCTGCGTAGTCCCCGGCAACGCATTTCTGACTGACGAAAGCGAGAAGTGCCAAAGTTTCAGAATCAACTTCTCAACACCGACAGATAAGCAGCTTGAAAAGGGAATTAAAATTCTCGGCGAGCTTGCAAATAATAATTCGGAATTCGGAATGCGTAATTAATGGTCGCTGCGCTCCGAATTTATAATAGTGCGTGTTGTTTGTATAAGTTTGTTTTCCTTGGACTGATTGATATATCGGCAACGTTTCGGGACGTGTAGGAACCCGTCCCCTACGGCGATAAAGGAAACGTTTGTTTTCAGTCGTAGGGACACGGCGTGCCGTGTCCGCAGCAGCAATCAGACTTTACCGATTAAAGTGTAGTTATAGAGAAAAACAAACTTTTCCGTAGGGGACGGCTTCCCAGACGTCCCATTCACAAAAATTGTATTGCAATTTTTGTGTGGACACGGCACGCCGTGTCTCTACGTCAACGTTGGCTATAACTGCAACGTTAAATTTTAGTTTATTTCAAGTTTAGGATTACAACATAAAAAAAGAGAAAAACTGATATTATTTTACGGAGGAATTAACATATGGAAAACGAAAAGAAAAAAGAAGTTGTGTTCAGCGCAATACAGCCCAGCGGAACAATCACACTCGGCAACTACCTCGGCGCTGTGCGCAACTGGGTTACAATGCAGGACGAGTACAACTGCATTTATGCGCTTGCGGATTTACACACAATTACCGTAAGGCAGGAGCCTGCAACAATGAGGAAAAATATCCTCGACGCTTACGCATCAATTATGGCGTGCGGAATTGACGTTGAAAAGAGCATTTTCTTCATTCAGAGCCACGTTCACACTCACGCAGAGCTTGCGTGGGCGTTGAGCTGTTACACGCAGTTCGGCGAGCTTTCGAGAATGACGCAGTTCAAGGATAAGTCTGCAAAGCACGCTGACAACATCAACGCAGGACTTTTCACATATCCCGTGCTTATGGCGGCTGATATTCTTCTTTATCAGGCTGACAAGGTGCCCGTTGGTGCAGACCAGAAACAGCACATTGAGATTACAAGAAATATTGCAGAGCGCTTTAACGGACTTTACGGCAATGTATTCAAAATTCCCGACGGCTTTATTCCGAAGAACGGCGCAAGGGTAATGAGCCTTCAGGATCCGACTAAAAAGATGAGTAAATCGGACGAAAACGTAAACGGCTGTGTTCATCTTCTCGATACACCCGAGGCTATTATGAGAAAATTCAAACGTGCCGTAACCGACAGCGAGGCTTGCGTAAGATATGCCGAGGGCAAGGACGGCGTAAATAACTTAATGGCTATTTACAGTGCTGTTACGGGACTTACCTATGAGCAGATTGAGCACGACTTTGACGGCAAGGGCTACGGCGACTTCAAGACCGCAGTTGGCGAGGCTGTTGTTGAAACTCTGCGTCCGATTCGTGAGCGTTATGAACTGCTTATCAAGGACAAGGCTTATCTTGAGGAGTGCTACAGAAAGGCTGATGAAATTGCGCTGAAAATCAGCAGCCGCACTATGGGTAAGGTTATGAAAAAAATCGGATTTATTCTTTGATTTTATTGCAAAGGTCAGATAAAAACAGTATGACAGGAATTGAAAATAGATTTTTTGATTGGATAAGAAAACATATCCTTTTGATTTTCGTTGTTGCAATTACAGCGTTTGGAATTGCAATTCACCTTTGCGGAATTGATTTTCAAAGTGACGATTACGTCAGCTTTCTGTTTCCTTGGTGGGTTGAAATTGAGGATTCGGGATTATGGGGACTTGCAACGCAGATAGGCAACTACAACATACCGTATCAGATAATAACCTATTTGCTCACGCTTACTCCTCTCGGACCTTTGTATTCCTACAAGGCTTTGTCGATTGTCTTTGACCTTGTGCTTGCAGTAAGTGCGGCTTTGCTCGTGTATTCCTTTGACAGCAAAAAATCACATTTAAAGCCTGCGTTTACGTATGCGCTGGTGTTCTGCTCAATGACTGTTGTGCTCAACTCGGCGTTCTGGTCACAGTGCGATTCAATTTACGTTTCGTTTATACTTCTTTCAATTTACTTTTTGAAAAAAGAAAAGAATATACCGTCGTTTGTAATGCTCGGAATTGCGTTTGCGTTTAAGCTTCAGGCTGTATTTATCCTTCCCGTATATCTCTTTTACTATGTCTGCACACGCAAAATTTCGATACTTCATTTTCTGATTGTTCCTGCCGTTGACTTTTTAATGTGCCTGCCTGCAATTATCCTCGGCAGAAATCCGCTTGACTTTATATCAATTTATGCGGAGCAAACGGACTGCGGAATGCTTATTCAGATGAACTGCCCGAATATATATGCGTTTATATGTGACGGCAACGATATGTATAATTATTTCCTTTTCAAAACGCTTTCAATTATCCTGACAATTACAATCCTCGGTGCAGGACTTTGTATGCTGATTTTCAAAAGGACGGATTTGTCCGACACGCAGAATTTTCTGCTCGCTTCAATATGGACGGTTTTTACCTGTATTATGTTTTTGTCGTCAATGCACGAGAGATATGCGTATCTTCTCGACATTCTGACGATTATCTATGCCGTAGTGAACGTAAAGCGTGTGTGGCTTCCGATTGTTTGCAACCTTGTGAGCCTGCGTGGATATTGCTACTACCTGTTTATGTATGATGTTCTGGACATAAAAATTACTGCTATTGTGTATATAGCAGTATATGCGTATGTTTCGTATATTTTTATTAAAGAAGTGGTATTGAACGGAAAAAAGATGAATGAAAAATTACAAATAAAAACAGCATAAAAAACTAATGCGGTACTGTCAATCGGCAGTACCGCATTTATGTTATAAAATATCTGTTAATCGCCAAAAGAAATTCCCATTGCCTTTGCGGTTTTGATTTCCTCGCAGTCTGTGGGTACGGTCTTGAGCTTTCCTGCAATTTCTTCAAGCGGAACAGGCACAACCTTGCCGTTGCGCAGAGCAACCATATTGCCGTAATTCTTGTTGATGATAAGCTGTGCGGCGGCTACGCCGAAACGAGTGGAAATAACACGGTCATATGGGTCGGGACTTCCGCCTCTCTGGAAGTGACCGGGAACGGTAACTCTTGTTTCCTGTCCTGTTGCCTGCTCGATTTCTTCAGCAATTTTGTAGGAGATGGAGGGGTACTTCATCTCTGCAATTGCCGCCTTTTTCTGCTTTTTGGGAAGGGAAGCAAGCTCCTTTGAAATTGCGCCTTCGGCTACGGCGAGAATTGAGAAGTTCTTTCCGCTTGCGGTGCGTGCCTTAATTGTCTTGATAACCGAATTGATGTCATAGGGAATTTCGGGAATGAGGATAATGTCGGCACCGCCTGCAATTCCTGCGTAAAGCGTAAGCCAGCCAACCTTGTGTCCCATAACCTCGATAATGAAAACACGTCCGTGCGAGGTTGCCGTTGTGTGAATACAGTCGATTACGTTTGTTGCAATATCAACTGCGCTCTGAAAGCCGAATGTTATGTCGGTTCCCCAGAGGTCGTTGTCAATTGTTTTCGGGAGAGAAACAACGTTAAGTCCTTCTTCACGGAGCAGGTTTGCGGTTTTCTGTGTGCCGTTGCCGCCGAGAACAACAAGGCAGTCAAGGTTCAGCTTTTTGTAATTCTTCTTCATAGCCGCAACCTTGTCAACGCTGTTTTCGTCAATAACACGCATAAGCTTGAACGGCTGTCTTGACGTACCGAGGATTGTGCCGCCCATTGTGAGAATGCCCGAGAAGTTTTCGGGCTTCATACGCCTGTACTCTCCGTAGATAAGACCTCTGTAGCCGTCGATTATGCCGACAATCTCAACGCCGTCAGCACCGTAGTAATTATACAGTGTTTTTGCAACTGCTCTGATTGTTGAATTAAGTCCCTGACAATCTCCGCCGCTTGTTAAAATACCTACTCGTTTCATTCTTCGTTTTCTCCTTTCTTGATTGGCACAATCGGTGTTCCGACTGTTTTTGCATAGTCTGCTTTCATTGCGCTTTTCTGCGCCTTTAACGCAAGCTTTGAAAAATATTTCTGACAGTTCAGTCGCTTTTTGCCTCGCTTGTCAACAGAGCTATACGTCATATCGCTGTGCTGTCTGCGTGCATTTACGGTGTCCTTGAACGTAGTATTCATTATGCCCTGCACTCTTGCTTTTATATCTTCGTCCTCAACAGGGAATACAAGCTCAACTCGCTTGTCAAGATTTCTCGGCATCCAGTCGGCACTTCCCATATAATACTGAGGATTACCGTTGTTTTCAAAGATGAAAATTCTGCTGTGCTCCAAGAGCTGTCCTACAATTGAAATTACCTTTATATTCTCGCTGAAGCCCTTAACTCCCGGCACAAGACAGCAGATTCCTCTTACAATAAGCTCAACCTTAACGCCTGCGTTTGATGCGTCGTAAAGCAGACTGATAATTTTCGGGTCAACAAGGGAATTTACCTTTGCCGTAATTTTTGCAGGAAGTCCGAGCTTTGCGTTCTGGGTTTCATTTATTATCATTGCCTCGAAGAACGTTCTCATTCCGTGCGGTGCAACAATAAACTTGTTGTACTCGGGCGGGAAGGAATATCCCGTAAGAACGTTGAACAGGGAAGATGCGTCAGTTCCGTACTCCTCACGACAGGTAAACATTCCGATGTCTGTGTAGAATCGAGCAGTGCTGTCGTTGTAGTTGCCCGTTCCCATATGCAGATAACGCCTGATTCCGTCCTCGTCACGACGGACAACAAGGCAGATTTTACAGTGGGTTTTAAGTCCGGTAAGACCGTAAATAACGTGACAGCCTGCCTTTTCAAGCTTGTTTGCCCATTGAATGTTGTTTTCCTCGTCAAATCTTGCCTTGAGCTCAACAAGTACGGTGACCTGCTTGCCGTTTTCGCAAGCCTTGATAAGTGCCGCAACAATCGGGGAATTTCCGCTTACACGGTAAAGAGTCTGCTTGATTGCAAGCACCTTCGGGTCAACAGCCGCTTTCTTTACGAAGTCAACGACAACGTCAAAGCTCTCGTACGGGTGGTGAACAAGTCTGTCCTTTTCACGGATAGCCTTGAAAATATCGTCATAGCCGCAGAATTCGGCAGGCGGATTTACGGGAACAATCGGCTCAAAGCAGAGATTTTCACAGCCCTTGATGTGTGCAAACTTTGAAAGGAAAGTAAGGTCAAGCGGTCCTCTCTGCATATATATCTCGTCCTCGCTGACCTCAAGTGCGTCAATGAGGAACTTCCTGATTTCCTTGTTGCACTTCTTGCTGAACTCAAGTCTTACGGGAACGCCTCTTTTGCGCTTGCGGATTGACTTCTTGATTTCAGCCATTAAGTCCTCGGTATCCTCGTCTATGTCGAGGTCTGAATCTCTTGTTATGCGGAATGCATCGTATTCCTTGATATTGTAAAGCTCAAAAAGCTCATTTAAGTATGCGGCGATTACATTTTCAAGCAGGATAAACGTCCTGCCCTCGTGTGACGGAAGCTCAAGAAAACGGGGCAGAATTGAGGGAACCTGTACTACCGCGAAAAATTCCTCGTTTTCTGCATTGGTAAGCCTTAACGCAATATTCAGACTTTTGTTTGCAAGCAATGGGAAAGGTCTGCTTGTGTCAACCGCCATTGGCGTAAGAACAGGGAACACAACCTTGTGAAAATACTCGTCAATAAAAGCCTTCTGGTCACCGTCAAGCTCGTCTATATTTTTAAACGTTATTCCGTTTGCACGAAGCGACGGAATTATAGAACGATTATAGCACGAGTACTGCTTTTTTGCAAACTCGTGGATTTTTTCGGAAAGACGGCTCATCACTTCAGAGGGAGTAAGTCCCGAGGCGTCCTTTGACTTTACACCGTGGTGAATCTGGTCAAGCACTCCGGCCACTCTGACCATAAAAAATTCGTCAAGATTGGATGCAGTTATTGAGAGGAAGTTGCATCTTTCCATAATCGGATTGTCCTTTTTTGTTGCCTCTTCAAGAACTCGCTTGTTGAAATCAATCCAGCTTAATTCTCTGTTATTATAGGGCATATTGTGCCATTGTGCCATCTGTCTTAATTTGTCACTCTTTTTCTTATTATCATTTGCCGACATAAAATCACCGCCGAATATGAATATATATTATACAGCATATGTATATATTTTTATTATATATCATAATTAATAATAATTCAAGGCAAGAAAACCAAATAGATGTGACAATACACAAACTTTACATTAATTTTACATATTCTTGTAAAAAAGCACAGCATACCTTTGAAAATAGATATGCTGTCAGACTGTCAAAAAAGCAGTAACATTAAATTTAGAATAGTCAACTTTTGTGATATAGCTAAGCCTTCCCTTGAGGGAAGGTGTCACAGCGATTTATCGCTGTGACGGAAGGGTGGTAGGGAAAAAGAACGTGCTAAAATAAGGAAAAGTTCATCTCCACCCCTCAGTCATTTTGCAGGCAAAATGACAGCTCCCCTCAAAAAGGGGAGCCTTGGATATAATGGCAAAGTTTTGTTGTTGTAAATCCATTGATTAATATGTAAGGTACTTTTGAATACAGGTTGTATCCATAATGGTAATCTGTCCGTCAAAGTCGAAATCGCACTGCGCAATCTGCTCGTATGTCAATTCAATCTGACCGCTGACATACAGCTGAATCATTGTTGCGTCAACGATTGTAACGTAGCCGTCGCCGTTTATGTCACCAACGCCGAGTCCGTCGGCAGGCTTGCCGCCGCTTGGTTTTGTAGTCGGTTGTGTTGCCGGAGGAGCTGTGGTCGGCTGAGTTGTAGGTGCGGCTGTTGTAGGCTGAGCAGTAGGTTTTGCCGTAGTCGGCTGTGTGGTAGGTTTAGCTGTTGTGGGTTGTGTTGTTGGTTTCGCCGTTGTGGGCTGTGTTACGGCGCCCACATAACTGCAATAATCCATACAAACCCATCCGCTCTTACCGTTGTAGGTTGTATAACCCCAGTTATAGTCGGAATCTGACTTTACATCAGTTACTGTAATTTGTGTGTTGTTCGGTATTGTGACCAGTACGCTGTTGCCAGTACCCACTCCGTTTCTCATATTAAGAGCGGTTGTTGTTTTGTAAATTCCGGTTTTATATTTTATTGGGAGAGTTTCAGCTTGTCCGCCGCTGAATTCACCTATGTATATATAGCCCTGGAAGTTCCACCAGCTTGATCCGCCTGCGTTGGAGTCAGAGGTTTTTGCGTAGGAAAGATAGAAGTTACTTCCGCTCCAGGCAGAGTTTGAGAAAGTGATTTGTCCGTTTTCAATTTTTTCAACAACGGCAACGTGACCGCCGCCTCCGTCGTATGCCCAGCACGCAATTGCACCGAGCTTCGGAGTTTTTCCGTAGCTGTAGTAGCCTTTTGACTTGTTGTAGCCGTACCACTCCTCGGCGTTGCCCCATGAAAGCTTGGGCTCGGTTTTGAGAATTTCATATGCTCTGCCGTAAGCGTAAGCCGTACAGTTTGGCATACCGTAGCCGTATTTATAGAAAACATTTAAATCGCTGTAGTAATATTTATTTGTTGACGCAGGAGCGGAGAGCCTGGGTGAATATGCTGTAGCCGCATTTGCGAAAATTGACATTGAAAAAACAGCTGTAAAAAGAATTGCAACAGTTACAACTACCGCAGAAATTCTTTTTGTAAAACGATACTTCAAAGAAACACCCTTTCTTATTAAAATTATTCAATTATTTACAAATTATTCCAAAAATGAAAATTACTAAAATGTAACCTTTATAAATAATTTTACCATATTGTATAATAAAAATCAAAGAGTATTTGCACTGATAAAAGGTGTTATTTCGTCAAATATTTACAACAACTTACACAATAAGTCAAATATAGTGCAACACCGCACAATCAGATTGTGCGGTGACATTGGAGAATATGGTTGAAGAATAAATTTTTTGTTTTTTTCTGCGATTTTGAGTTTACAAAGAAAGCTTTTCCTTGATTTCGGTAAGCCACTGCGGACATATGCCGTTTGTGTAATTGAATTTGTTGTTGATAATTTCTGCCGCTTTGACAAAACCGTTTTCATTATCGTAAAATACAACCTTGTCACAAAGAGGAATAGTTTTCCTGAGTGATTCTATCCTGTTTTCAAAACGGCGGATAACATCAGCCTTTGGTATATCGTGATCGCCTTTGCACACTCTGTTTGCAATCCGCAAAAGGCTTTCTTCCTTTGAATTCAGTCCGATGTAATACATTGTAACATAGTACCCCTGCTTTCTTGCCTGTCGCAGGGTGCGTTCGGTTCTGTGTCCGGAAAGGGTGGATTCCTGTGTGAAGGAGATATTGTTTTCAAGACAGAACTGTATTTCCGATACGGCTTGTTTTCCTGCACGGAGATTGTCAAAATTGTTTTCCTTTGCAATTGCGTCTGCGTCTATTATGTGACCAAGTGGAGCACCCTGACCTTCAAGAACGCCTCGCAGACTTGATTTGCCTGTGCCGTCCAGTCCAGCAACCAATATGTAGTTGTTCACTGATTATCTCCTTTGATTTTAAAGATTCGGTTATTCAACACTCTTTAAACTTTCTACCATATTTACCGCCTTGATTTTAAAGCTCATTACGGCGTTTACGAGGAGTGAAAACAGCATTGTAAAGCCTGCGGCGTAAATGAACGAGGTGGGGTAGATTTCACGCCCGAACATAATGTTGTCAACCTCAACCGTCTGTACAATAAACGAGGTGAGGAATACACCGAGCACAAGCCCGACAGCAATTCCGAGCAGGGTAAGCACAATGTTTTCCTTATAAATGAACGAGGAGGTTTCCCTGTTGTTAAAGCCGAGAACCTTGAACGTTGCAATTTCACGTACACGCTCGGCTATGTTGATGTTCGTAAGATTGTACAGCACAACAAACGCAAGTGCTGCCGCACAGGTTATCATAACAAGCACAACAAGGTTGAGCGAATTGAGCATATTTTTAAACTCCTCAAGGCTTGTTGCAATGAATGAAACAGCCGCAATTCTGTTATCTGTCAGAACCTCGGAGCTGAATGCTTCCTGTGCAGTCTGCGAGTTGTCCTCAAGCTTAACGTCGAGCATATTGTAGGACGGATTTTTGCCGTAGAGGGAGTTGTATAGCGTTGGCGTCATATAAATATAATTGAACAGATACTGCTCAAAAATTCCGCTGACCTTTGCTTTGCTTTCGCCGAATTCACCGCTGATTTTTATTGTGTCGCCGACCTTTATGCCGAATTCCTCCGACAGCTTTTCGTTTATAAGAACGCCGTCGTCGGTGAGGGTGAGTTCTTCATCTCCCCGGCGTGTGTGGAGTGAAATGATTGTGTCAAGCTCGTCGGGATTCTGCACAACGGTAAGATATGTGCTTTCGTCCTTTACCTGACCTTTAAATTCAACGGTTGCGTCCTCTTGCGAAGCGAGCATAAATCTGCTGACGTTATCTTTATTTTTAACCTCGGAAGTCAGGTATGAAAGCTCTTTTTCAGTGCCGCCTTCCTTTGCAACGATTACCGCATCATACTTGTAAATTGTTTCAAACTGGTCTTTTGTAAGCGGGTCAAAGCTGTTTAGCAGTCCGAACGCCGCAACGATAAGAGCCGTACAGCCTGCAACGCCGATTACCGTCATACAAAGTCTTGACTTGTACCTGAACAGATTTCTTGCCGTCAGCTTTGCGGTAAAGCTGAAACGCTTCCAGAGCGGAGTAATGTATTCCAGCAGAATACGCTTGCCGGGTTTCGGAGCCTTTGGGCGCATAGCTTCGGCAGGCTTGTGCGACAGAGAACGCATACAAACTACTACCGAAACAACGGTTGTGCATAAAACTGCGGCGGCAATTCCGAGAACAACACTCGGAATGTTGAGCACAAGCGTTATGTCGCCGATGTAGAACATAATTTTGTAGGCGTTGTAGATGATAAACGGCAGAGAGCATACTCCGAGTACAGTGCCGATTACACTGCCGAGAATAGCGGCGATGAGCGCATATATTACAAATTTGGTTATGATGCTTATGTTGCTGTAACCGAGTGCCTTAAGCGTACCGATTTCGGTTCGCTTTTCTTCAATCAGTCTGGTCATAGTCGTAACGCAGACGAGCACTGCAACAAGCAGGAAAAATACGGGGAATACCGACGCAACAGCGTCAAGCCTGTCGGCATTCTGTGAAAATGTTGAATATCCCGGATTGTCGTTACGTGTAAATACGTACCATTCGGGTGAGGATAGCTTGTCAAGCTCCTTCTGTCCGTCTTTTATCTTTTCTTCAGCCTCGTCAAACTTTTCGTCTGCCTTTGATTTTTCCTTGTCGTATTCCTTTTGTGCTTCGTCAAGCTTTTGCTGACCGTCGGTCTTTTGCTTTTCAAGCTCTTTTACGCCGTCGTCATATTGAGATTGTGCTGTGTTAAGGGTGTTTTCGGCTTCAACGAGTTTGTTGTAGCCCTCTGTCTTTTGAGCTTCAAGCTCTGCTTTTCCGTTTTCAAGTGCCGTCTTGCCGCTTTCGATTTGTGCAAGTGCGGAATCAAGCTGTGCCTGTCCCTCGGCTTTCTTTGCATTAAGCTCAGCCTGTGCAGTGTCAAGCTTTGCCTTGCTTTCTTCAAGCTTGGATAAAGCCTGACTGTATTGTGAGTTGAGATTATCGAGTGTTTGCTGTGCCTTTTCAAGCTGTGCGTTGAGTACGGCGAGAACATCGGAATTTGTTTCAGCGGCGATTGCAGCTTTCAGCGAGTCAACGGCAGTCTGTGCCTGCTCAATTCCTGCGATGAGTTGTGGCTCTTGCGTGTTTTTAAATTCGTTGTACGCTGTTTCATACTCGGCTCTGCCGTTGTCGATTTTCTCTTGAGCAGAGAGAATCTGTGAGTCAAAATCGGACTTCGATTTTTCGTACTCGGTTTGTGCGTTATTAAGCTGTGTTTCCTGATTGCTGATTTCAGCTTCGGCAGAGGAAATTTTTGAATAATATTCGTTTTTCGAGCTTTCAAGCTCGGTTTTTCCGCTGTCTATCTTTGCTTTTGCACTGTCAAGCTCGCTTTGTGCATCTGCGATTTTCTCGTCAAATTCCTTTTGAGATAAATCGATTTTGTCCTTTGCGTCGCTTAATTGCTTTTCAGCCTTTGTTTTTTCATCGTTATATTTTGTTTTTGAATCTTCAAGCTCATTCTTTGCTTTCTGAATTACGTCATTGTCGAATACCTCGCATTGTGCGTTTGCGGTTGATTCAAGAGTTTCTGCAAGGCTTTCCGAATTTTCCTCGTAAGCGTCTGAAAATGCCGAACAGTTTTCGGAAAAATCAGCCTTTACATAAAGCTCCGTGTAGCGTTCGGTCTTGAAGCTTTTCTGATTTACATACATAAACTCGGAAATTTTTCCGTTTCCTATGCTTGTTGTGCCACGCTGATATGATATATACAGCGGGGAATTTACCGTTCCGACAACCGTGTATTCAAGGCTGTCAAGTTGTTCTGACAGGTCATTGTCGCCTGCTTCCTTTGAAAAGGTGATTTTATCTCCGACTTTATACTTCGTGCCTGAAATTGAGTCGTGCTCAACGAGAATTTCATTTGGCTTTTCAGGCAGTCTGCCCTCTTTGAGAACAAGCGAGTTCAGCTCGCTGTTATCGCCGTATTTTTCGGGTACGGCAATCAGCCTTACAACGTTTCCGCCTTCATCGGCTGTGGTTTGTGCATCACAGAAGTGCGACGGCATAACGGAAGAAACGCCCTCGGTATTTTCAACAGCCTTGATGTCGTCCTCGTCAAAGCCGACTGTGGAAACAAGCCTGTAGTCCATCAGGTTCTGCTCTTTGTAGTAGTTTTCGGCAAGGTTGTACATTGACGGTACGGTAGCCTTGATTCCTGCGAAAAATCCAACGCCGAGCGCAATTATAGCCATAATGGAAATGAAACGTGCTTTGGTGTTTTTTATCTCACGAAACGTGTTTTTAAGGAGAGATTTTGTCATACTTTAACCCTTACCATTCGATTTCTTCTACGCTCTTTGGATTTTCGTTGTAAATATCCCTTACGATTTTACCGCTTTTCATCTCAATTACGTGGTCAGCCATAGGGGTAATTGCGCTGTTGTGGGTGATGAGAACAACAGTCATCTTCTCTTTTTTGCAGGTATCCTGCAACAGCTTGAGAATCTGTCTGCCCGTGTTGTAGTCAAGCGCACCCGTCGGCTCGTCACAAAGCAGAAGTCCGGGACGTTTTGCAAGCGCCCTTGCAATTGAAACCCTCTGCTGTTCACCGCCTGAAAGCTGGGCAGGGAAGTTGTCTTTTCTGTCAAGCAGTCCTACGCTTTCAAGTGCTTTTTCGCTGTCGAGCGGATTTTTGCAAATCTGCGCCGCAAGCTCTACGTTTTCCTTGGCTGTGAGGTTGTGAACAAGGTTGTAGAACTGGAACACAAAGCCGATGTCAAATCGGCGGTATTCAATGAGCTGTTTATCACTGAATTTGCTTATATCCTTGCCTTTGACGATAATTTCGCCCTCGGTGCAGTTATCCATACCGCCGAGAATGTTGAGTACAGTAGTTTTGCCTGCACCCGATGCGCCGACGACAATTGCAAATTCCCCCTGTTCAATTTTAAAGGAAATTCCGTCAACGGCATTTATTACAACCTCGCCCATTTTGTAGCGTTTATATACATTTTTAAATTCAACAAGACTCATATAAATCACCTGTTTTATATGTAGATTTTGATATATAATTATACCATTTTTATCGGTTTTTATCAATATATTTTACGTTTTAAATGTGTATAAACGATAATTTTCCGAGTGCCTCGGCTCGCAAATCGAGCGAAAAAGTTGGTTTGTTTGGAAAAAAATTGTAGCCCGAATTTTAA
>DKWR01000022.1:5011-19682 GCA_002491825.1 Ruminococcaceae bacterium UBA7147 | reverse complement strand
CCGTAGTTATTGAGGACAACAAACCTTTTCGTAAGGGACGGCTTCCTAGACGTCCCCTTCACAAAAATTGCTTTGCAATTTTTGTGTGGACACGGCTCACCGTGTCTCTACGTCAACGTTGGTTATTATTACGCCGCTAAATTATCGTTTATCGCACTAAATAGATAACTGCAAAACAAAATCGGGCAACCGTTTGGCTGCCCGAAAAATAGCTTGTGTTTTGATTAGTCAAAGAACTTTGCGTGGATTGCAGAAACTGCCTTGTCAGCGTCGGCTGCGTCGATAAGAACGGAAACCTTGATTTCGCTTGTGCTTATCATCTGGATGTTAATCTGTGCGTCATAGAGAGCCTCAAACATCTTTGTTGCAACACCTGCGTGGCTTTCCATACCTGCGCCGACGATTGAAATCTTTGCAACGTTGTCGTCATAGAGAACTTCTGCTGCACCGAGATTTTCCATATAGTCCTTAAGGCAGGCAACAGCTTCCTGTCCTCTGTCCTTTGAAACTGTAAAGCTAATGTCCTTCTTGCCGTCGTGACCGATTGACTGAAGGATAATATCAACATTAATATCCTTTGCAGAAAGCTTTGAGAACATCTTGAATGCAAGACCGGGAAGGTTGGGAATACCCGTTACAGAAATTCTTGCTACCTCTGTATCTTTAGCAACACCGCTGATTAACATTTTCTCCATTTTTGTTTTCTCCTTTACTATTGTACCCGAAGCCTTAGCCATACTCGAAAGCACTTCAAGCTCGATGTTATATTTTTTAGCCATTTCAACCGAACGGTTGTTAAGAACCTGAGCGCCGAGTGTGGCAAGCTCAAGCATTTCATCATAGGAAATTTCTTTAAGTTTCTGTGCGTTTTTAACCTTTCTGGGGTCTGCTGTGTAAACGCCCTCAACGTCTGTGTAAATCTGGCACAAATCAGCGTGCATTGCAGCGGCAATAGCAACTGCGCTTGTGTCGGAGCCGCCTCTGCCGAGTGTTGTAACGTCGCCGTACTTGGAAAGTCCCTGGAAGCCTGCAACTACAACAATGTTCTTCTTGTCAAGCTCACGTCTGATTCTTGAAGCGTCAACCCTTTTGATTCTTGCGCTTGTGTGGGAAGAAGTGGTTTCAAAGCCTGCCTGCCAGCCGAGCAGTGAAATTGCGTGGTAGCCGAGCTTTTCAATTGCCATTGCAAGAAGTGAAATTGAAATCTGCTCGCCTGCGGCAAGAAGCATATCCTTTTCACGGCGTGAAGCGTTGGGATTAATCTCCTGCGCCTTTTCGATAAGGTCGTCTGTTGTGTCGCCCTGTGCGGATACAACAACTACAACGTCGTTGCCCTTTGCAAAGGTGTCCGTTACGATTTTCGCAACGTTCATTACACGCTCGGCGTTGGCAACAGAGCTGCCGCCGAATTTCTGAACTATCAAACTCATTTACTCAATACTCCTCTTTAATTTTTATAGGAATTTGCGCCGTTTAGATCGGGCAAAATAAGTTAAGCAATATCTAAATATATCTGCTCTACTTTATTATAAATCACCAATGCGGATTGTTGAAAGAACTTCTACACCCTCGTTTTTGAGTGCTTCGATTTTCTCTGTAATATCGCCGTAGGACATTTCAGTTGTAACAAATGCAGCTTCATCAGCAGGAACATCTTCTCTTTTGATTACGCTGATTGCGCCGAAAATCTTTTCTGCCTTGTCAAGAGCATTTTCGCCCTTGATGCGAACGTAAACGGCTGTTTTTGACTCTGTGTAGGGAATGATGTTGCTTCCGTTTCCGTCTGCCCAGAAAAGGAATTTTCTGGTTTTGAGGTGCTTACAGCAGTCAACAACGTCTGCAACAACTGCACTTGCAGTGGGAAGCTTACCTGCGCCCTTGCCGTAGAATACTACGTCACCTGTGCAGTCGCCTCTTACCATAATTCCGTTGAACTCGTTGTCGATGTTTGCAAGCTGGCTCATATTCGGAACGAACATAGGAGCAACAAGAATGTCAATTTTGCCGCTGTCAAGTCGTTTAACCTTGCCGATAAGCTTGATTACGCAGTTGAATGCTTCGGCATACTTTACGTCCTCAAGTGTGATTTCTGTAATACCCTCGGTATGTACCGAATCGGGATAAACGTGCTTTCCGAATGCAAGGGAAGCGAGAATACAAATTTTGCGGCATGCGTCGTGACCTTCAATATCTGCCGCAGGATTTCTCTCTGCAAAGCCGAGATCCTGCGCAAGCTTTAATGCGTCCTCAAACTGCATACCGTCCTCAATCATTTTAGTAAGGATAAAGTTGGTTGTGCCGTTTAAGATACCTGCAATTTCATAAACTATGTTAGCTACAAGGCACTGGCTCATAGGACGGATAATCGGAATACCGCCGCCTACAGACGCCTCGAAAAGGAAGTTTACGTTTTCTTCCTTTGCTATTGCAAGAAGCTCTGCGCCGTGTGCTGCAACAAGCTCCTTGTTAGAGGTTACAACGCTTTTGCCTGCCTTTAAGCACTGCTTTACAAAGTCGTAGGCAGGATTCAAGCCGCCCATAACCTCAACAACAACTCTGACCTCACGGTCATTGATGATGTCGTTGAAGTCTTTTGTAAATCTGTCGACAAGAGGGCTGTCGGGAAATTCACGCAAATCAAGAATGTGTTTGATGTAAATTTCCTCGCCGAGACTTGCAAAAAGCTTCTGTTTGTGTGTTGTGAGGATTTCGGCTACGCCTGAACCTACAACTCCATGTCCCATTATTGCTACTGAAACCATATCTTTACCTAACCTTTCAGATTATTTATATATTGATTATTTGACGTGTAGGGAACAGTCTTGACTGTTCCGAATCAATAGAAGTATGCTGTGATTCAGCGGAACGGTCAAGACCGTTCCCTACATTATTTGTAAAAGCTATTTAATTATTGTGTTGATTATAACTGCTCCCCGGGTGCAGGTGCGGGCGTGTCACTGCCTTCGTCGCCTCCGCCTTCGGGGCTACTGCTTTCGCCGCCGCTGTGTTCGCCGTCGGAGCTTTCACCGCCGCTGCTTTCGCCGCCGCTGTTCTCACCACCGGAGTTTTCGCCGCCGCTGGTTTCTCCACCGCCTGATTCTCCGCCGAAATTGTCGGAGCTGTAGCCGCTGTTGTCGGCGTTATAGTCATAATATCCACCCATAGCAGGCATATTGTCCTCGGTGTAATAGCCGATATACTTACCCACCGGACTGTTCGTTGTGACAATAAGACCGTTGTACGGGTTGTACTGTGCTTCAACAAGATTGGGCGAGATGTTGTATTCCTTTTGTTCCTTGTCCTCAAGATATTTTGCCATAACATTTGAGAAGAATCTTGCAGACGTTGAGGTGTTGCTTATGCTGGCAGGCTTGTCAAATCCGCACCAGGTAGCCATTGCTGCATAGGGCGAAAGACCGCAGAACCAAGAGTCCTTGTCTTCGTCGGTTGTACCTGTTTTTCCTATAATATCCCAACCGCTGATTCTTGCATACTGTGCATTTGTGTGGGCACTGTTTGTTACGTTGTAGCTTAAAAGCCTGTTCATAATCGAGGCGGTTTCGGCTGAATAAGCCTGTTTCGGAACAGCCTCACGGTTATCAATAATAATGTTATCCTCGGAGTCGGTTACATAGTAGTAGGTGTACGGCTCATAATAAAGACCGCCGTTGCCGAGATAGTTGTATGCAGCCGCCATTTCTCTTACGGAAACACCGCCGTTCATACCACCCATTGAAAGTGCACCTGTGTTTTGTGTATCCTGCTCGGAAAGACTATTGAATCCCATCTTTGTTACAGCCTGCTCATATGCAACCGACGGACCGCCGATTAAGTTCATAGTCTGGACTGCTGTTGCGTTTGATGACCATTCAATTGCATCGGGCAGGAGCATATCGCCCTTGTAGCCGTAATAGGCGTTGTTTGGTCCGGAAACCAGCTGACCGTTCTGATCTTTCCAGTTATCAACGGGTTCGTCCTTTACAACAGAGGAATAGTAAAGCAATTTATTGTCTATTGCATAGGGGTAAACAATTACGGGCTTGATTGATGAACCGGGCTGTAGCTTGGAATGCGTTGCTCTGTCCCACTCAAGCGCCTGAGTTTTCTTCTTTGAACTGCCGACGGTTGCGATAACTCTGCCGTCAAAGCCCATAAGCACCGAGCCGATCTGAAGATCATAATCATAGCTTTTGTCAATACTCTGCGCAGCCTCTTCCATATAGCTCTGCATTTTTTCGTCCATTGCGCAGTAAATTTTCAGACCTTCCGTGTAGAGCTTTTCGGAGGCAGCCTCCTCGCTGATGTTGTAATACAGCGCAAGATCCTCTCGAAGGTCATAGAACACCTGGTCAATGTACCAGTTCTGAACGTAATCGTTATCGTCGTCATCTTCTTTTGTATTTTTAAAACCGACAAACGTCATATCTGCCGACTCTTTCATAGCATTGTCGTACTCGGACTTTGTAATCTTGCCCTGATCGTACATCTCGTTAATTACAATTTCACGGCGTTGCTTGTTATTATCGGGATAAACAAGAGGATTCCACAAGGACGGATTCTGCGTAATGCCTGCAATAGCGGCACATTCTGCAATTGAGCAGTCCTTGATGCTCTTGTCAAAATACAGCTGTGCGGCTGATTCAACGCCCTGACAGTTGTTACCGAAGTTTACAACGTTGAGGTACGCCTCAAGAATCTGGTCCTTTGTGTATTCGTCCTCAAGCTTTAAAGCCTTGCAGATTTCACGAAGCTTACGGTTGATAGAAACCTCGTTGTCGTCGGTTATGTTCTTTATAAGCTGCTGGGTGATTGTCGAACCGCCGTAGGTGTCCTCGCCCGTAGCAAGGTTTACAACAGCCGACAGCGTTCTTGCCCAGTCAACGCCGTTGTGTTCGTAGAAACGCTTGTCCTCAATTGCGACAACAGCGTCTTTCATAGCCTGCGGAATATCCTGATTGTCAACCCAGATTCGGTTTTCGGTGCTGTAAAGCGTCTGATATTCCTTGAACTCGCCCGTTTCATCATCCTTTATATAGATAAAGCTTGTCTGATTAAGCGACTTTGCCTTGAGGTCAATGCCCGTCGGCTCGGAGGCGAGTGTGAAAATGTAGATTGAAAGTGAAATGCCTGCTATGAAAAGTGCGACAAAGCAGATTGTAAATGCGGTGAGCAGAAATTTACACAGCCCTTTAAAAAATCTTTTTGCTCCGCTTTCGCTTTTTTCGTTAATGCCGCTGTCAGCGGATTTATCCGTGTAACGGCTTATGTCTGTTTCACGTTTGTTACGCATATTTACTCCTTTAACGGCAATTTGCCTGTTTTAGACCATATGAATAATAAAGTCTTTATAATACAATTATGTTGATAAAATAGAGTAAAAAACACTATTAATAGTTATTATAGCACCTCAAATGAAAAAAATAAATATCTTAAATCAAATTTTTATTAAAAAATATAGAGTTTCAGCGATTGTTTTTTATATAAAAGGGTGAATAATCACCGCTTTACGGGAAAAACTACGGGTAATAAGTGTTCAAAGTGAGGAATTAAATATGAAAAAGCTGGTACTTATTACGGGAATAATACTTATGGTGTGCCTGTTTACAAGCGTTTATGCTGCTCCTGCGGCAACTGTCGGCACCCAAGTATCGGTTACTGATGAAAACAAAGACAATGAAAATGAAGTCTTTGTTCTGAAATCCGAAAACAATCACATCGTTGTTTACAAATTCGGTGAAAATACTCCGTATATGACGACTGATACGCTTGTAAGCACGCTTCCGAAAGGGGATATTATGCTGCTTGAAAAGGGAATAGAGGTAAAGGGAGAAGAAAATCTCAAAAAATCGCTGGAGGATTTTTGCAGCTGATACTAAAACCTGATTAAAAGCTTTATTAGATTTTTGAGCATATTTTTTGTCAGACGAGTGAGATTCCGCAGAAATGCTGATGCATTTCGAGGACAGCTCACGAAGCGTGGCAGAAAATATACCAAAAAGATATTTTAGTTTTTAATTAGGTTTTAGTATGTTAATATTATCGGTTTTATTTGCTTTTATATTGGTAATAAAAGGGGTATTACCCAAAAAGTTGAACATATATATTGACTTTTGAACTCTTTTGCGTTAGTATTAAATTAAAATGCCATAATACTAAAATAAGGTAACTGCGGCTTTGTGCATTGCACTTGTATGATGAAATCTTGCAAATTGTCAGGTTGTCGCAAACCGCAGTATCATGCAGAAAAGGAGATTGTACATATGATTTCTACCGTTATAGATCAGTCGCTCGGTCTTGAGTTTCCCATCTTTCAGGGAGGCATGGCATGGGTAGCTGACGCGTCTTTGGCTGCAGGCGTTTCCAACGCAGGCGGCTTGGGTCTTATTGCCGCAATGAACTCAAACGGCGAACAGCTCCGTGAGGAAATCCGCAAGTGCAAGGAGCTTACGGACAAGCCCTTCGGCGTCAACATTATGCTGATGAGCCCCTTTGCAGCAGAGGTTGCAGACGTTGTTGTTGAGGAAGGCATAAAGGTTGTTACAACCGGCGCAGGAAACCCCGGCAAGTATATGCCCAAATGGCTTGAAGCAGGAATTAAGGTTATCCCCGTAGTTCCCAGCGTTGCACTTGCAAGAAAGATGGAGAAGAACGGCGCATTTGCAGTTATTGCAGAGGGCGGCGAGTCCGGCGGTCACGTTGGCGACTTAACAACAATGGCTCTTGTACCGCAGGTAGTTGACGCTGTTTCAATTCCCGTAATTGCGGCAGGCGGAATCGCAGACGGCAGACAGATTGCCGCCGCATTTATGCTCGGCGCAGTCGGCGTTCAGGTAGGAACAAGATTCCTCGTTGCAGAGGAATGTACAATTGCTCAGGAATATAAGGATAAGATTTTAAAGGCTAAGGATATTGACACAGTTGTTACGGGCAAAAGGCTCGGACATCCCGTTCGTGCAATCAGAAATGCCTTTACACGTGAATACACAAAGGCAGAGTACAACTCATCAGAAGTTTCGGACGAGGAACTTGAAAATATGGGTATCGGCAAACTGCGTCTGGCTGTAAGAGAAGGTGACGTTTCAAACGGCACAGTACTTGCAGGTCAGGTAGCCTCTATGGTTAAAAAGGAACAGCCTGCTCGTGAGATGATTGTTGAGATGTTCACACAGGCTGAAGAAGTATTGAACGGAGCGACAAAATGGGTAAAATAGCGTTTATTTTTTCGGGACAGGGCGCACAGTACAGCGGAATGGGCAAGGAGCTTTATGAGGCTTCACCTGCCGCAAAGGCTGTTTATGATATGGCGGATTCTGTAAGAGAGGGTACTTCAAGGCAGTGCTTTGAGGGCAGTACAGAGGAGCTTTGCAAGACGGTGAACACACAGCCCTGCGTATTCACGGCAGACCTTGCGGCGGCTTATGCGCTTATTGAAAGGGGCATCAAGCCCGACTGCGTTGCAGGCTTTTCACTCGGCGAAATTGCGGCTCTTGCGTTTTCAAAAATGCTTTCAGACGAGGAAGCTTTTAAGCTTGTCTGCAAACGAGGCGAGCTTATGGATAAAGCGGCAACCGAAAATCCGGGTGCAATGGCGGCTGTTATGAAGATTACGCCGCAGCAGGTTGAGGGGATTTGTAGTAAGTTTGACAAGACATATCCCGTAAACTACAACTCACCGGCGCAGACTGTTGTTGCAACAACAAGCGAAAATGCAGACAAATTCTGCGAAGCCGTAAAGGAAGCAGGCGGCAGAGCAAAGCTGCTTGCAGTAAGCGGTGCGTTCCACTCGCCTTTTATGGCAGAAGCCGCTGACGGACTGGCAGAGTATATGGAGAGTGTGGATTTCTCCGAGCCTGAAACCGTAATTTACTCGGACGTAACGGCAAAGCCTTATGAGGGCGATTATAAGGCGCTTGTAAAGGCACAGGTTGAAAGCCCCGTAAAGTGGCAGACAATCGTTGAAAATATGGTTGCCGACGGCGTTGATACGTTTATTGAGGTCGGCGTGGGCAAAACGCTGACAGGTCTTGTAAAGAGAATCAACGGCGACGTAAAGGCATTCAAGGTTGAAACTCCTGCCGACATTGAGGCGCTGGAGCTTTGATTTAACATACATTCGTTGGGCAGGATTTGTTACTGCCGCAGAAATTCGGAGGTAAACAATATGGATTTTACAAATAAAACAGCCGTAGTAACAGGCGGCTCAAGAGGAATCGGTCTTGCAATCGCAACAAAGCTTGCACAGGGCGGCGCAAACATTGCAATTCTCTATGTTGGTGACGAGAGCGAGGGCATAAAGGCAAAGGAAGAGCTTTTACAGTACGGCACAAAGGTTGAGCAGTATTTCTGCGACGTATCCGACTTTGAGGCTTCACAGAAGGTAGTTGAGCAGGTTATTGAGGAATTCGGCGGAATTGATTTTCTCATCAACAACGCAGGAATCACACGTGACAAGCTCATTCTCAATATGGACGAAAAGGACTTTGACGCAGTAATCGGCGTAAACCTCAAGGGTACTTTCAATATGATTAAGCACACCTACAAGCACTTTATGAAGAAGCGTTTCGGCAGAATCGTAAGCACATCTTCAATTGTAGGTCTTAACGGCAACGCAGGACAGGCTAACTATTCCGCATCAAAGGCAGGCATTATCGGACTTACAAAGTCAGTTGCAAAGGAGCTTGCAGGCAGAGGAGTCACAGCCAACGCAGTGGCACCCGGTTATATCGGAACAGATATGACAAACGTGCTTTCCGACAAGGTTAAGGACGCTATGAAGGCACAGATTCCCGCAAAGCGTATCGGTACTCCCGAGGACGTCGCAAACGTTGTGGCATTCCTTTGCTCCGATGAAGCGGCTTACGTTACA
Source organism: Ruminococcaceae bacterium UBA7147 (assembly GCA_002491825.1). Lineage (GTDB taxonomy): Bacteria > Bacillota > Clostridia > Oscillospirales > Acutalibacteraceae > Ruminococcoides. The sequence continues at coordinate 10,816 of DKWR01000022.1, read as the reverse complement.
GGCGAGGTTATCCGTGTAGACGGCGGTCTTGCAATGTGAGTCGAGTGCCTCGACACGCAAATTGAGTAGATAGCTCGGCGGTATCGTAGATGACGGTATCCCGACCGTAAACATAATTGAAAATTTAAAACGGAAAGTGGAAAATTCAATTAATTTTGCATTATGCATTATGAATTATGCATTTTCCTGTTGGAGGTAAATATGAGCAGAAGAGTAGTAGTAACAGGACTTGGCGCAATCACTCCCGTCGGCAATGACGTTGATACAATGTGGAAAAATCTTGTTGACGGCGTTTGCGGTATTGAAACAATCACAGACTTTGACACAAGCGAATTAAAGGTTCATATTGCAGGCACTGTAAAGAACTTTGAACCCGAAAAATACATTGAAAAAAGAGAAGTAAGAAAGCTTGACCTTTACACCCAGTACGCTCTTGCAGCTGCACAGCAGGCTGTTGATGACAGCGGAATTATGGGCAAGATTGACGAAAACCGTTTCGGCGTTTACATAGGCGCAGGCATCGGCGGACTTCATACATTTGAAAAGAACACAATCGCTATGGAAAAGGGCGGCGCAAAGAAGGTTTCTCCGTTCTTCATTCCTATGATGATCGGTAACATTGCAACCGGTAACGTTGCTATCCGCTTTAACGCAAAGGGTGCTTCGCTTTCCGTAATCAGCGCCTGCGCAACAGGTACTAACTCAATCGGCGAGGCTTTCCACGCAGTAAAGGACGGCTATGTTGACGCTGTAATCGCAGGCGGTACCGAGGCTGTTATTTCTCCGCTTACAATCGCAGGTTTCCAGAACATCAAGGCTCTTTCAACAAATCCCGACCCGAAGAAGGCTTCACGTCCGTTTGACAAGGACCGTGACGGCTTTATTATGGGCGAGGGCGCAGGTATGCTTATCCTTGAAGAATATGAGCACGCAAAGGCAAGAGGTGCAAAGATTTACGCTGAGTTCTGCGGCTACGGCAACACCTGTGATGCTCACCACGTAACTGCTCCCGACCCCGAGGGCGCAGGACTTGCAAGAGCAATTGAAATTGCGTTCAAGGAAGCAAACGTTCCCGACGACGCAGAAATCTATATCAATGCACACGGAACAAGCACACATTTAAATGACTTAACAGAAACAATGGCTATCAAAACCGCTCTCGGTCAGAAGGCTTATGACGCTAACATCAGCTCGACAAAGTCAATGACAGGACATATGCTCGGCGCAACAGGCGCAGTAGAGGCAATTGCCGCAATCAAGGCTCTTGACGAGGGCGTTATTCCCCCGACAATCAACCTTGATGAGCCTGACGAGGCGCTTGACCTCAACTACACTCCCAACAAGGCTGTTAAGCGCAATGTAAACGTTGCGGCTTCAACAAACCTCGGCTTCGGCGGTCACGACGCTTGCGTTGTATTCAAAAAGATTTAATTGTGAAAGGGACAGCTTATGTACAATTTAGATGAAATAAAAGAATTTATCAGTCTTCTTGAAGATTCCTCACTCTCTGTTTTTGAAATTCAGAAAGAGGACGGCTCGAAAATCCGTCTTGAAAAGGCTCAGCCTGCACAGCAGATTGTAAATACAATTCCCGTTGCAAACGGCGTAGCAGCTCCGGCACCCATTCCCACAGCGCCTGTTGAGTCAGCCCCTGCGGTTACTGCGGCTCCTGTTGCAGATAGTTCAAAAACAATTGACGCTCCTATCGTAGGCGTTTTCTATGCCGCTTCCGCTCCCGGAAAAGCTCCCTATGTAAGCACAGGCAAAAAGGTCAAGAAGGGCGATGTTGTCTGCATTATCGAGGCTATGAAGTGTATGAACGAGATTCAGGCTGAAGAGGACGGAGAAATCGTTGAAGTTCTCGTAAAGGACGGCGAGCTTGTAGAATACGGTCAGCCGCTGTTTAAAATTAACTGATTAGAAATATTCAACGTTGTCGTAGGGACACGCACTCCGTGTCCGCATAAATTGCATCGCAATTTATGTTAATCATAGTCAAAATGAAAAGGAAATATAACTATGCTTAATCAGGAAGAAATCAAACAAATACTCCCTCACCGTGACAATATGCTCCTCGTTGAAGAGGCTGAAAGCGTAGATGAAAACACGGCAAAGGGCAGATATACAATCAAAGGCGACGAATTTTTTTTGCAGGGACATTTCCCCGGCAACCCTGTTGTTCCGGGAGTTATCCTCTGCGAAATGATGGGACAGGCAAGCTGTTGCCTGCTTGCAGACAAGGTTAAAAACTGCACGCCGTATTTTACAAAGATGAACAACGTAAAGTTCAAAAACCCCGTAAAGCCGGGTGATACCCTTGAAAGCGTTTGCACTTTAACAAAGAGCAGAGGTGCATTCTACTTTATTGACGCAAAGGGTTATGTTGACGGCAAGCTGTGCGTAAGCGCCGAGCTGTCGTTTGCTCTTGTTGAAAATAAGTAATTTTAAAATCAATATGCTTGCATCTGTAGGGAACGGTCTTGACCGTTCCGCAGAATTAAAGCAAACATTTGAAAGTATCGGAACGGTCATTGTCGTTCCCTACATTCGATTAGGTATTTACCTCAATAATATTGGAAGTGAAAAGATGTTTTCTAAAATTCTGATTGCCAACCGTGGAGAAATTGCGGTTAGAATTATCCGTGCCTGCCGTGAAATGGGCATTTCAACGGTTGCAATATATTCCGAGGCTGACAAGGACGCAATGCACGTTCAGCTTGCCGACGAAAGCTATTGCGTAGGCGGAAACAGAGTAGCCGACAGCTACCTCAATATGCCCGCAATCCTCACCGTAGCCGTTGAAAGCGGTGCTCAGGCTATTCACCCCGGCTACGGACTTCTGTCCGAAAACGCTAAGTTTGTTTCGCTCTGCGAGCAGTGCAACATCAACTTCATAGGTCCTACCTCCGATATGATTAAACTCCTCGGCGACAAGGACAACGCACGTAAAACAATGCGTGCCGCAGGCGTTCCCGTAACTCCCGGCTGTGATATTGTTAAAAACGTTGAACAGGCTGTTGAGGAAGCCAAGAAAATCGGCTTTCCTCTGCTCATCAAGGCTCGTTCTGGCGGCGGCGGAAAGGGAATACGCAAGGTTGACTCAATCGAGCAGTTCGAGGAGGCATTTCTCTCCGCATCTGCCGAGGCACAGGCGGCCTTCGGTGACGGTGCCTGCTACATAGAAAAGTTTATTCATCCCGTAAAGCACATTGAAATGCAGCTCCTCTGCGACAAGTACGGCAACACAATCTGCCTTGGCGAAAGAGAATGCTCCGTTCAGCGCAAGAATCAGAAGATGATTGAAGAAAGCCCCAGTCCTGCGCTTGATGAAAAAACACGTAAGGAAATGATGATTGCCGCAGTCAAGGCTGCAAAGGCTGTCAACTATGTAAATGCCGGTACGGTAGAATTTCTGCTTGATAAGAACAACAATTTCTACTTTATGGAAATGAACACTCGTTTACAGGTTGAACACGGCGTAACTGAAATGGTAACGGGACTTGATATAGTTCAGTGGCAAATCAGAATTGCCGCAGGTGCTAAGCTTTCACGCACACAGGACAGCATTTTCACTCACGGAAACGTAATCGAGTGCAGAATCAATGCCGAAAATCCCGACAAGGGATTCCGTCCGAGCTGCGGAAGAATCAAAAGACTTCACATTCCGGGCGGCTCGTTTGTACGCTTTGACACTGCAATTTTACAGGATTACTTCGTTCCGCCTTACTACGATTCGATGATTGGCAAGCTGATTGTTCAGGCAAGAAGCCGCTCGGAGGCTATCAGAAAAATGAAGATGGCGTTATCCGAGCTTGTCATAGAGGGCGTTGACATAAACCGTGATTTACTTGCCGAAATTTTATCTGACGAGCAGTTTGTAAGCGGTGAATATACAACCGACTTTATGGTTGATTTCGAGAAACGCCGCAACAGTAAAAATTAACTTTATGGTTTGGAGTTATTATGGATTTATTTTCTTTCAGAAAACCGAAAAATGAGCTTGAGTCGCTTCCCGATGAACAGCAGAATGTGCCGTTTATTCCCGATGAAATGTGGATAAAATGCCCTAAATGCAATACAATGCTTCTCACTACCGATATGGAGGAGAACCTGCACGTCTGCACAAAGTGCGACCACCATTTCAGAATGAATGCAAAGCAGAGAATTTCAATGTTTGCCGACGGCGACAGCTTTGTTGAGCACGACGCAGATATGGAAAGCAAAAATATACTTGATTTTCCCGGCTATGACGCAAAGCTTGAAAAAGCAAGAGCGAAGGGAAGCAAGGAGTCCGTAATTTGCGGCGAATGTAAAATCGGCGGAATCAACACTGTTCTCTGTGCAATGGATCCCGATTTTATGATGGGCAGTATGGGAACGGTTACAGGAGAAAAAATCACACGTGCTTTTGAATATGCAACCGATAACAGCTTGCCGATTGTTGTGTGTACTGCCGCAGGCGGAGCAAGAATGCAGGAGGGTATTTTGTCCCTTATGCAGATGGCTAAAACCTCGGGTGCGGTAAAACGCCACAACGACGCAGGACTTCTCTATATCACAATTCTCACAGACCCGACAACAGGCGGCGTTACTGCTTCCTTTGCAATGGAGGGTGACATAATTCTCGCAGAGCCCGACACGCTCGTTGCATTTGCAGGACCGAGAGTTATTGAACAGACAATACGTCAGAAGCTCCCCAAGGACTTCCAAACCTCGGAGTTTGTTCTCCAGAAAGGCTTTATAGATGCGGTTGTCAGCAGAAGCAATCTGAAAGATATGGTAGTAAAACTACTTAGAATACACGGATACGGTGTTGAGGAGGCAGAGTAATGACAGCATATGAAAAGGTTATGGCGGCGAGAGATTCCGGCAAGCTTACTGCTGTAGATTACATCGCAAATATGTTCGGCGACAGCTTTATCGAGCTTCACGGTGACCGCAGATTTGCCGACGACAAGGCTGTTGTTTCGGGACTTGCAATGCTCTACGATATGCCCGTTACGGTAATCGGACTTGAAAAGGGCAGAAACACCAAGGAGCGTATGGAGCGCAACTTCGGACAGGCTCATCCCGAGGGCTACCGCAAGGCTTTAAGACTTATGAAACAGGCTGAAAAGTTCCGCCGTCCCGTGCTTTGTCTTGTTGACACAAGCGGCGCATTCTGCGGAATCGGTGCAGAGGAACGTGGTCAGGGACAGGCTATTGCGGAAAATCTTATGGAGATGATGGCTCTTAAAACTCCGATTCTCACAATTTTAATCGGTGAGGGCGGCAGCGGCGGTGCGCTTGCGCTTGCAGTAGCAGATGAGGTGTGGATGCTTGAAAACTCCGTATATTCGGTAATTTCTCCCGAGGGCTGTGCGTCAATTCTCTGGAAAGACAGCACAAAGGCACCGCAGGCGGCAGAGGCTCTTAAGATGACGGCACAGGATTTGTTTGACCTCGGCGTTATCGAGCGTATTATCCGCCAGCCGAAGGCAGACGATAAGGCTATGTTCGAAAGTCTTAAACTTCTCGTCAGCCGTACATTTGAAAAGAACCTTGCAATGACCGACGAAGAATTAACAAACGCACGTTACAACCGTTTCCGCAAATTAGGTGCGGGCATATAAACCAAAAGTTAATGATAATTAACGTTTTCGTAGGGACACGGCGTGCCGTGTCCGCAGTGATTATGTAACGCAACCGAATATATCAATGTTATCGTTAGAAACAAATGTTTCCGTAGGGGACGGGTTCCTACACGTCCCATTCACAAAAATTGCATTGCAATTTTTGTGTGGACACGGCTCGCCGTGTCCCTAC
>DKWR01000022.1:0-4784 GCA_002491825.1 Ruminococcaceae bacterium UBA7147 | reverse complement strand
GACACGGCTCGCCGTGTCCCTACGTCTGTAACCGAAACGTTTGAATTATTTACAACTGCCACGCTATAAAATAATAATTTATTTTACGACAAATTTAATAAAATAATAAAATAGGTATTGACTTGATAAATTATCTATGTTAAAATAGTTGTACCTCTGAAAGGGGCTTATTTTTTGTGCCCTATTGAGGGAGGCTAAAATATTCCGAAATAACCGGGAGGTGCCGTTATGAGAGTTAAAATCACATTGGCCTGCACAGAGTGCAAACAGCGTAACTACAACACAATGAAGAACAAGAAGAACAGTCCCGACAGGCTTGAAATGAACAAGTACTGCCGTTTCTGTAAGAAACACACTCTTCACAAAGAAACTAAATAATGGAGGTACATCATGGCTGACAAAAAGCTTGACGCAAAAAAGGCAGACGTTAAAAAGCCTGCTAAAAAAAGCAAGAAGCCTAATGTATTCAAAAGGCTTATTAAGTACCTCGGCGCATGTAAGGGTGAGCTTAAGAAAATAACCTGGCCGTCTGCGAAAACTACCACAAAGAATTTCGGTATTGTTATTGCCGTAATCATTGTTATGGGACTTTTCATATTCGCTCTCGACAGAGGCTTGTATGCATTGCTCGGCTTGGTTATGAATACTGCTGCTTAACCGAGCGTTATTACTTCAGCTTACGAAAGGAAGAAAGTTATAATGCCGGAAACAGAAGCAAAATGGTATGTTGTGCATACCTATTCGGGTTACGAAAACAAGGTTGCCGCTGATTTAATGACTACAGCGGAAAACAGAAATCTTCAGGATATGATTATCGACGTCAAGGTTCCTACCGAGATTGTTACAGAAACAGTCGGTGATAAGACCAAAGAAGTTGAAAGCAAGATTTATCCGGGATATGTTTTTGTAAAAATGGTTTATACCGATGAAACCTGGTATGTTGTCCGCAATATCCGTGGATGTACGGGATTTGTCGGTCCGGGATCAAAACCCGTTCCTCTTACCGATGCAGAAGTTTACAGAATGGGCGTTGAAACAAGAAGCGTTAAGGTTTCATATTCTGTAGGCGACTCGGTACGTATTATTGACGGTCCGCTTGAGGACTTCGTCGGTGTTGTAGAAGAAATTGACGCCGACAAAGACTACGTCCGTGTTACAGTATCTATGTTCGGACGTGAAACTCCGGTTGAGCTCGAGCTTGCTCAGGCTGAACCGATAGAAGATTAATTTAACAATAATCAGCCAAATGGCTTTTTATTGGGAACGTTTTGTTCCCTGTGGGAGGGACCCTACACAGTGGCGTCCCGCAATTTACCACGAATTTTGGAGGTGCAAACACAATGGCTCAGAAGGTTGTAGGCTTAATTAAACTACAGATTCCCGCCGGAAAAGCTACTCCGGCACCGCCTGTTGGTCCGGCACTCGGTCAGCACGGCGTAAACATTGTTGCGTTCACAAAGGATTTTAATGAGCGTACAAAGAATGACATCGGTCTTATCATTCCTGTTGTAATTACAGTATATGCTGACCGTTCGTTCACTTTCGTTACAAAGACTCCGCCTGCTGCTGTTCTTCTTAAGAAGGCTTGCGGTATCGAAAGCGGTTCAGGTGTACCGAATAAGACAAAGGTTGCTCAGATTACTAAAGAGCAGATTACTAAAATCGCAGAGCAGAAAATGCCCGATCTCAATGCAGGCTCGCTTGATGCAGCAATCAGCATGATTGCCGGCACAGCAAGAAGCATGGGTATTACAGTAGTTGACTAATTTATCCGGGTGGGAGGAATTTTCCGATTGACCACCTAACAATGGAGGAAGACTGATGAAACACGGTAAGAAATATGTTGACGCTGCAAAGCTCGTTGACAGAACTAAATTATATGATTCAGGCGAAGCTCTTGATACAGTTATCAAAACTGCAACAGCTAAGTTTGACGAAACCGTTGAGCTTCACGTAAAGCTCGGCGTTGACAGCCGTCACGCTGACCAGCAGGTAAGAGGTGCGGTTGTTCTTCCTAACGGTACAGGTAAAAACGTAAGAGTTCTTGCAATCTGTAAGGGCGCTAACGAGGATCTTGCAAAGGAAGCAGGCGCTGACTATGTAGGCGCAGAGGATATGACTCAGAAGATTCAGCAGGAAAACTGGATGGATTTTGACGTTCTTATTACAACACCCGACTGCATGGGTCTTGTAGGTCGTCTTGGTAGAATCCTCGGACCGAGAGGTCTTATGCCTAACCCCAAGGCAGGTACTGTTACTCCTGACATCGCAAAGGCTGTTAAGGAAGCAAAGGCAGGTAAGATTGAATACCGTCTTGACAAAACAAACATCATTCACTGCCCCATCGGCAAGGTAAGCTTCGGCACACAGAAGCTTAACGAGAACCTCGATACTCTTATGGACGCTATCGTTAAGGCTAAGCCTGCTGCTGCAAAGGGTCAGTACATCCGTTCAGTTGCCGTTACTTCAACAATGGGACCGAGCGTAAGATTGAACCCCACAAAGTTTGGTGTTTAATTACAAATTAATCTGATATTTACACAATAGTGTGAATATAAATTCGCTGTTCTAAAGACAGCAGGTGCATTTAGCATAAAGGGATTTCCCACCTGCCGAGGAAGATGCAAATTACTATTTTCGTATTTTTGCAGCCGTCCGAGGCTTCGGGCGGCTTCTTTTTTACTTTATAGGAAACGGCTCGACTTTTTGAACTGCGTATTACTCTTTTTCGTTTCGGAGGTGAAATAATTGCCAAGTCAAAGTGTTTTAGAGCAGAAGAAAGCAATCGTTGCAGAGCTTTCCGAAAGACTTAAAAACTCCATCACAGGTGTTGTTGTATCATACGAGGGTATCAACACTGAAGACGACACAAAGCTCAGAAAAGAGCTTCGTGAGAACAACGTTGAGTACACAGTTGTAAAGAACACACTTCTTTCACGTGCTTGCGACGAGGTTGGTCTTGAGGACTTAAAATCCGTTCTTGAGGGTACAACAGCTATTGCAACAAGTGACAGCGAATACGCTGCCGCAGCAAGAATTCTTTGCAACTACGCAAAGGACCATGACAACTTCAAGGTTAAGTCGGCTTATCTTGACGGCGCTGTTATTGATATGGATACAATCACAGCTCTTTCAAAGCTTCCGACAAGAGAAGTTCTTCTTGCAAACGTACTCGGTGCATTCCAGGCACCTATCGCATCCTTCGCACGTGCCGTACAGGCTATTGTTGACAAGGGTGGTGTAGAAGCTTGCGCAGCTGAAGCTGAAGCAGCTCCTGCAGAAACAGAGGCTCCCGCAGAGGAAGCTCCTGCAGCAGAATAATCTGCAATTTAAATTAAAATTAACTACATTTATATCGGAGGTAAATTAAAATGGCATCAGAAAAAATTACTGCTATTATTGAAGAATTAAAAGGCCTCACAGTTCTTGAGCTTTCAGAGCTCGTTCACGCTGTAGAGGATGAATTTGGCGTATCCGCTGCTGCTGCAGTTGCAGTTGCAGGTCCTGCTGCTGACGGTGGCGCAGCTGCTGCTGAGCAGACAGAGTTTGACGTTGTACTCAAGGGTGCAGGCGGCAACAAGATTGCTGTTATCAAGGTTGTTCGTGAGCTCACAGGTCTTGGTCTTAAGGAAGCAAAGGCTCTCGTTGACGGCGCTCCCAAGACAGTTAAGGAAGCTGTTTCTAAGGACGACGCTGAAGCTATGAAGGCAAAGCTCGAAGAGGCTGGCGCAGAAGTAGAATTAAAGTAATTCACTTATCCGAAAAATTACGGCTGTCCGTTACGGACAGCCGTTTTTTTTTCGATTGACAGTATAAAACCGCAATGCTATAATCGTAATGTAAATATCTTTTTGGGGGTGATATTTTGTACAACTGGAGCAGTATTCGACACAAGCTTGAAAAAGAATATCTTGCCTTGTCACTGCGTGGAAGGATTCAGTATTTTGTTACGAGATATAAGTTTTCCCATGACCAAGAGGGCAGAGCGGCAATTCTGCTTGACGGTAAGGAAGTATTACGTGGAAATTATTATAGTAAATTTTTTAAGTCTGATTTATTTCCACGTGACGAAAAGTGTTCACACAGAATTAAGAACGAATATTCATATATGGACGAAGTTGCGTTAGATTTAGGTTGTTTTGACCAACGCTGCTTTTATTTGGCATTTGAAGAATTTGATAATCAAAGTATTGATGAAAGCTTAAAGTGCGATAATTTATTAGTCAGAATCTTTGCAATCCTCGACAGAAGAGTGGTAAACGCAGACTTGTTAAAATGAGAGAAGGAATTGACAACGAGCCTGAACTTTTTCAGTTCTTTTATAAAGTAAGGGCAGATGCAGAGCTAATTTAAGGAGTTTTTAAAAATGAACAATATACCTTGTCCTTGCAAAAGGACAAAATGTGTAAGACACGGTAATTGTGAAGTTTGCAGAGAGCATCACAAAAATAAAAAATCATTGACTTTTTGTGACAGACTTAAAAAGAAAGAGCAGAGAAAAGCCGACATGATGAGAACGTTAAATTATAAGTAAGAAACTTTGGATATTATTTATTTAGGTTTAAAAGATAAAATCAATTAAACCTATTGACAAATGGAATCTACTGTGGTATAATAACGTTCGTTGACTGATAAGACACGGCGACATAGCCAAGCGGTAAGGCACGAGTCTGCAAAACTCTGATTCCCCAGTTCGATTCTGGGTGTCGCCTCCATAGAAAAAGCACTTCAGCACGGAGTGCTTTTTCTTTCAGATTAACGTGGGAGCATAGCTCAGCTGGGAG
>DKWR01000012.1:14917-28728 GCA_002491825.1 Ruminococcaceae bacterium UBA7147 | reverse complement strand
TACAATTTTCTCCAAACAAACCGACTTTCCCACTCGATTTGCGAGCCGAGGCACTCGGCTAAATTATAGTTTAGCTTGATTCGGAAAACAAAATAATATAAAATTAGCGACGGCATCAAACCGTCGCTATTTTTATGAAAACTATAAGTAAAATGACTGATTATTACTTGTTGAAGATAGACATAATGTCGTAGAAAGTATCGTCCTCGTCGTCTGTCTTATCCTTTGTAGATTTTGAAGCAGACTTATCGTCATCTCTATCAATGATTACGGACTCGTTTTCAAGCTTTTTCTTTGCCATCTGACCGTCGCCGTTAAAGCCTGTAGCGATAACGGTTACGCTCATTTCATCCTGCATTCTGTCGTCAATTACAGCACCCCAGATGATGTTTGCATCCTCTGAAACCTTATCCTTAATCATTGTTGAAGCAGCGTCGATGTCATCAAGACTTACATCGGCAGAAGCAGTGATGTTGATGATAACGCCCTTTGCACCGTCAATTGAGGTTTCAAGAAGCGGGCTTGAAACAGCCTTGTCAGCCGCAATAGTAGCCTTGTCCTTGCCTGTTGCACTGCCCATACCCATATGAGCGTAGCCTGCGTCCTTCATTACGGAAGTAACGTCTGCAAAGTCGAGGTTTACAAGACCGGGAAGAAGAATGAGGTCGGAAATACTCTGAACACCCTGTCTTAAAACATCGTCTGCAATTTCAAATGCATTCTGAAGTGTGATGCTTGTATCTGAAACATATTTAAGTCTTTCGTTGGGAACGATGATGAGTGAATCAACACATGCCGAAAGCTCTGCAATACCCTGCTCAGCCTGAGTCATTCTTCTCTTGCCCTCAAAAGCAAACGGCTTTGTAACTACGCCTACTGTGAGGATTCCCATATCCTTTGCGATTTTTGCAACAACGGGAGCGGCGCCTGTACCTGTTCCGCCGCCCATACCTGCGGTAACAAATACCATATCGGTATCCTTAAGGAGAGCCGCAATTTCGTCCTTGCTTTCTTCTGCGGCACTCTGACCGATTGCGGGCATTGAGCCTGCGCCCTTACCTCTTGTAAGCTTTTCACCAATCTGTACTTTCTGTGAAGCTTTTGAAAGTCTTAAAACGTGCTCATCTGTATTAATTGCAATAAATTCAACATTCTTAACTTCCATTGCTACCATTCGGTTTACAGCATTTCCGCCGCCTCCGCCGACACCTATAACCTTAATTTTAGGCATATACTCATTTTCCAATTCCAGTTCAAAAGCCATTTTTACGTCCTCCTTAAAATCTTTTAAGCACTTTATAGCGATAAAAATCCATAATATTTTAGAGTACACAATTATAATCTATATTTTATCATACTTTTGCAAAAATATCAATGCTTTTAATATGATTTTCTGCAATAATAATGAAATTTTTTCAGCTATTCGGCATAATATGCTCCGTTGTCGTAATAATTATCCTGATAAGAATTATCTCCTGCATCACCATAAGCGTTGTAATCATTCTGTGCGGAATAATCAGAGCCGTCATCTGCATAAGTATTGCTGTCATACGGCTCTCCGTAATTGTTTATGCCGTTGTCAACGTATCCGCCGTCGGAGTATGTATTATCACTCCACGTGTAGCTGTCGTCGTAATACTGATTGTTATCCGAATAATCGGCAGGTGCCGTGGTTGACGGAGCTGTTGTCGGAGGTGCCGTTTCGGCAGGCTTGTAGCGTGAAACCTTTGTGGTGTTGCAGGAAGAAACGTCAAGCTTTCCTGCAATTGTTCCGGTGTTATTCGGATCAAGCTTTTCGTTGATAATCATCATTGCCGTTCTGATTTTATAGTCTATATCCTCGGGCAGACCGATGTTAATTATAATTCGCTTGTCGTATTCAAGTGTAATGTTGGCAGTATCGGTAACGTCAAAAGCCGTAATATTCTTTACGTCGTTTGCATTAAGACTTTCGGAGACATCCTCAAGAATATCAGGCACATTTTCATCGCTGAAAGAAACATAATCGCCTGCTTTCGTGCTCTTGAGCTTGTCGCATTTAAGCTCGGGCAGCTTGTCCTCGTTGCTGTCAATGCTGTCAAGAATACGTCCCTTGGAGCTTATAAGAAGAAACTTTTCACCGTTTTTTATTACGTATGACGGTACTGCATCCGTGATTTTAATTGTGATTGTATCGGGAATTGAAAAGCTGATTTCTGCCTTTTCAACATACGGAAGATTTGCGGAAATATTTTCGGGTGTACTGCTGAACGCACCGACTATAATATTCTGCTGAAGCTCAACTCCGCTGAAAGCGATTATCTGCTCCTCGTAATAATACTTGTCGCCCTCAACCTCGATTTTCTCGGTTTTAAAAAGCACGGTAAGGCTTAACGCTACGCCGATTACAAGCACTGCGGCAAAAATTGAGCTGTAAATTAAAATACGTCTGATTTTTAACTGTTTTTGCGTAATCGGATTTTTGCGCCTGTGGATTACTTCATTTTCCTGCTGATGAATTTCCTTTGCACGGCGCTCCTGCTTTTGTCTTGCGCCGTATTCATCTATGTAATAGCCGTCGTCAAAATCCTGCGGTTCGAGGTTTCTTATTCTCTCCTCGCTCTCACGCATATACTTTTCTTCACGGCTGATATTTTCAAATTTAACGGTTTTTCCTGAATTGACAGCCTCCTCAATCTTGCTTGAGGAACGCTTTTTTGTTGTGGATTTTTTAGCTGTTGCAGAGGATTTTTTTGCCTTTTTTTCCTGTTCCCTGTGAAATTTCTGAGCCTGCTTTGCAGCTGATTTTCTCTGCTTTGCTAACTGCTTTCTGTCCTTTGACGAAAGCTCTTTTCCGGCACTCATCGGCAAACTTCCTCCTTTTCAAAATTTTGGTTTCATCGGGCGACTAAGGTGCGTCGCCGTTACTGTATTAAAAGGTTTTATGTAACAATGTGAGCGACGAGGGCGTCGCTCGCTACATTGTGAAACAAACAAACTATATTTTTTTTATTTCTGCGCCGAGGGCGGACAGCGTAAGCTCGAAATTTTCGTATCCACGCTCAAGGTATCTTACTCCGCTGATTTCGGTCTGCGATTCAGCACAAAGTCCTGCGACAACAAGTGCCGCCGCTCCACGCAAATCGGTAGCCTCAACAGGCGCACCGTAAAGCGATTTTACACCCTCGACTACGGCAACCTTTCCGACGGTTTTTATATCTGCGCCCATTCTGATAAGCTCGCCCGTATGTCTGTATCTGTTTTCAAATATGTTTTCAACAAAAACCGTCGTTCCGTCGGCTATGCAGGACACAGCAAGCAAGGGTGCCTGTGCGTCGGTCGGGAAACCCGGATAAGGCATTGTGCGAACGGTTTTCATCGCTTTTAATTTTTCGGGAGCAGTAAATTCAAGAGTGCCGTTGCAACACCTGATTTTACAGCCTGCATCCTCAAAAACGGGAATGATAGAAGCAAGGTGACTGCAAATAACGCCGTCAAGCGTTATCTTTGAGCCTGTTACGGCGGCACACGCCATAAGCGTTGCGCATACTATTCTGTCGGGAATTATCGAGTGGCTTGTCGATTTGAGCGACTTGACTCCCTCGATTACGACGACGCCCTCGCCTGCTCCGAAAATTTTTGCACCGCATTTGTTGAGGAAATCTGCAAGGTCGCAAATCTCCGGTTCTCTTGCGGCATTTGTAATTGTAGTTGTGCCGTCAGCCAGACAGGCGGCTATCATTATGTCTTCGGTTGCACCAACGCTCGGAAACGAGAGGGAAATTTTCGTTCCCTTAAGCCCCTTTGGTGCTGTGCAGTCAAGACAGCCGTGAATTTCACGTATATCCGCACCCATTTCACGAAGTGCTTTAAGGTGCATATCGATAGGCCGCAGACCTATTTCACAGCCGCCTGGGAAGCTCATTTTTGCCCTGCCTGTTCGTGCAAGGATTGCGCCGAGGAAGATAATTGAGCTTCTCGTTTTGCGCATAAGCTCGTCGGGAATATCGTATTTATCGATTGTATCGCAGTTCACAAGCACCGTACTTCCGCTTCGGCTGACCTTGCAGCCGAGATAGCGCAGTATTCTTGCAGACGCTTCAATATCGGAAAGGTCGGGACAATTGTAGATTACATTCTCGCCCCTTGTGAGTATCGTAGCCGCAAGAACAGGCAGCGCACTGTTTTTGGCTCCTTGAACGTATGTCTTTCCGCCAAGTTTTTTTCTTCCTGTTACAAGCAGTTTTGACACAGTAACACCCTCTCAAAAAGAATACCCTTATATTCTATGAGAAAGTTATGCCGATGTTACTACGGTAAATTAAACAAGTCCGAGTGTTTTTTTGACAATCGAGTAGATTCTCTCGTTTGCATCGGTTATTGCCATTTTGCGAGAATTTTCGCTGATTGTTTTCAGCTTTTCGGGATCTAACAGCATCTTATCGACTGTTTTCATAAGCGTTTCGCCCGACAGCTCCGATTCCTCGATTATCTCGGCGGCTCCTGCGTTTACAAGCGCCATTGCGTTGTGATACTGATGATTTTCCGCAACGTTCGGCGAGGGAATCAGTATTGCAGGCTTGCCCATAGCCTGAATTTCACTCAAGGTAATTGCACCTGCACGGCAGATTACAAGGTCAGCCGCAGCCATACACGTGGGCATATTGTCAATGTACGGTCTGATGTCGAGGTTACTGCACTGCGAAATGTCAGTTCCCTTTTCCTTTACAAGATCGGGGAACCAGTCGCCGTATTTTCCGTAGGCGTGTATATGCTGATACCTGCCGTCCTTGCCGCTTCGTGCGACAATATCGGCTACGGCTTCGTTGATTTTTCTTGCGCCCAGACTTCCGCCGAACGAAAGAATCATCGGACGTTCATCAAGCTTAAGCTCGGCTCTCGACTCCTCTTTGTCTGCCGTAAGAATGTCGCCTCTTACGGGATTTCCCGTAACGACGAAGTCAGCCTTTTCAAAATATTTTTTAGCGTCGGGCACTGCAAGCATTACCTTGCTGACGCTCTTTGCAAGCATTTTGTTTGTAACTCCGGGGTATGCGTTCTGCTCGTGAATTATGCAGGGAATACCCATTTTTGCCGCCGTTCTTATGACGGGACCCGAAACGTAACCGCCCGTTCCTATGCAAATATCGGGCTTGAACTCCGAGATAATCTTCTTTGCCTCGTGAGATGAAGTAAAGGTTCTTGTAACGGTCTTTACGTTTTCAACCATATTTTTCGGCGAAAAGCTCCTCTTGAAACCGCTTATTGTTATCGACTTAATGTCAAACCCCGCCTGCGGAACGAGCCTTTGCTCCATTCCGTCACGGTTGCCGATAAACAAAAATTCGGTTTCGGGGCGTTTCTTTCTGATGTAGCCTGCGATTGCAAGAGCAGGATTGATGTGTCCTGCCGTACCACCGCCTGCAAGCAAAACTTTCATATACATTCCTCCGTATATATTACTGTCTTTCAATATTTGCAGTTCTTGAAATTGAAAGCACTATACCCATCTGCGCAAGCAGCATAATCAGCGAACTGCCGCCGTAGCTGAAAAACGGCAGGCTGATACCCGTATTCGGAAGCCAGTCGGTGATTACGAGAATATTCAGCACAACCTGAACACCAATCTGCGAGGTAAGTCCTATTCCGAGGAGCTTTCCGAATTTATCCTTTGCACGGAGTGAAAGCGTTATTCCTCTCCATACAAGAAGTGCGAAAATAAGGAGAATCATTGTTGCGCCGATAAAGCCGAGCTCTTCAACAACAATTGCAAAAATAAAGTCGTTCTGCGGTTCGGGAAGATAGAGGTACTTCTGACGTGACTGTCCGAGTCCGAGTCCCCACAAGCCGCCCGAGCCGATTGCGTAGAGTGAATTTCTCGTCTGCCACGTGGTCTGCCACATATCCTCGTCGGTATAGATAAGCGCCTGTCCCCAGCCGTCCATACGGCTCATTGCGTAGGACAAACCGCCTGTCGCTGCAAGCAGCAATACAACTCCGACCATAAGCACAAAGCCGATGAAAAGATACTTTGTTTTCATACCGCCTATGTAGAGCATAAGCACAGTCAGGATTGCAAGGATTACAATACCCGAATAGTGCGGCTCAAGAAACAGCAACAAGGCTGTTGTGCCGAACACGATAAGTCCGGGCAGGACGCTGTAGCGTGCAAACTGCATTTTATTGTAATATTTACTTGCCCAGTGTGCAAAGAACAGGATAATTGCAAATTTTGCAATCTCGGAAGGCTGAATATTGAACAATCCGAGCGGAATCCAACGCTTTACTCCGTTATCGCCCGGAAGCACAAGCACTATCATCAGTGCAAGATACGAAATCCCGAGGACGACGGGGGCAATTTTGTGAAGCTTATTATAGTTAAAAAACGACATCACAGTCATAGCCGCAATACCGATTACGATAAATATAAGCTGTCTAATAAGGAAATAGTAGCTGTCACCCTGTGTATAATAGGAAAAAGCATAGCTTGCCGAGAACATCATAATTGTTCCGATTGTGAGAAGAATGAGAATTATTATGCAGAATGGCAAATCTATTCCCATTCCGATTGCAAACCACTTTGTTTTCTTCATTTTGCGCTGACGGGAGGGACGGATGAAAAACTTTTCCTGCTTGATTTTCTGCTCCGAATAATATTCGTCATCGTAAATTCTGTTTACGTCTGCCTTAAGCATCATTCTCTTGTTTGGCGCCATACGGTTTTTCCCTCCTTTTTTATATTAAAATACATTCATCAGTGTAGGGAACGGTCTTGACCGTTGCGCTGATTCACAAGCCAACTCTTAACCGACTCGGAACGGTCAAGACCGTTCCCTACATTTTTAGCAAAAATATTTACACGAATAAATCATTTTACTCCGAAATACACGAGCGCAAATGCAATTGCACCGAAAACGGCTGTTACTGCGCTGAATACGGCAACGATTTTAACCTCGCTCCAGCCGCACATTTCAAAGTGGTGGTGAATGGGGCTCATCTTGAAAAGTCTTTTGCCGTGCGTAAGCTTGAAGTAGCTTACCTGAAGAACAACCGAAAGCTCCTCTGCGATGTAGACAATACCTATGGGAAGAAGAAGAATCGGCATATTCATCGCAAATGCAAGAGCGCATACAAGGCCTCCGAGAAACAGCGAGCCTGTATCTCCCATAAATACCTTTGCAGGGTGGAAATTCCACACGAGGAAGCCAAGGCAGGCACCGCAGCTTGCGGCACACATCGCAGTAAGTCCGAGGCTGTCGAGCATACTTGCAATCAGCATAAACGAAGCGCAGGCAAAGAAAGTGATTGAGCCGTCAAGTCCGTCAACGCCGTCGGTAAGATTTACCGAGTTCACAATGCCGACAATGGCAACAGCGGCGATGATATAGTAGAAAAATCCGAGGTCAACCTCACCGACAAACGGAATTATTGTAACTGTTCCGCAACCCGAGAATCCCAATACGGCAAGGTAAATTGCCGCAACGGAAAACTGAAGCACAAGCTTCTGCTTTGCAGTAAGTCCGAGGTTGCGCTTTTTAACAACCTTGATATAGTCATCTATAAAGCCGATAAGTCCGTTTGCAAGTGCAAGACCGAGTCCTGCGAAAATCAACAGACTTTCCTTTGGTATATCTGCAAAATATGTGTTGATAAAATCAGCGCCTGTGAGAATATAGACAATTGTGCTGATTATTGTAACAAAAGTAATTGCCGCAATGAACATTATTCCGCCCATTGTCGGTGTTCCCTGCTTGTTTTTGTGCCAGCTCGGACCGATGTCCAGAATTGTCTGGCCAAAATTCAGCTTGTGAAGATACGGGATCAAGAATCTTCCCAGTACAAAGGAAATCAGAAACGCCGCAAGTGCCGCGCAAAAAGTCCATATTCCGTAAATCATCATAATTATCTATCCTTTCAGACGTATTAAACCGTTTCAGGGCAAAGCGTTTTTGCGCTTTACCCATAATCGGTCATATATTTATCAGTCGTTAAATGTTGCCGAAGAAGAAGAGAACGAAACCGTAATTACCGTACCGGGACTTACCGAAGTTCCCTCTGCAATATCCTGTGATGTGCTGACAACACCCGTATCAGACGCACCCGAGAAGCTGACGTTCAAGCCATAAGCACTCGCAACACTGTTGACCTCCGTTGCCGAGTAGCCGACAAGATTCGGAACCGTTACCGTTTCACTTCTGCTGGTGTCGTCGGTGTAGAGAACAATATTTCCTCCCGAAGGAATTTTTGAAGAAACCGCAGGTATCTGGGCAATAACCTTTTCGCCGTCACCCTTTACCGTTGTTGTAAAGCCGTCAGTCTGCGCTGCTGTTTCAGCCTCCGAAACAGTCATTCCCGTGTAATCTCCTGCCGAAACGTCAACGTACTCAAGCTCACTGTCGGTATATTCCGTCTTGATTTCAAGGTACGGAAGAACCTCTGTCATAATATTAATGAATACGGGAGAGGAAACCTGTGAGCCGTAATAAGCGTCACCCGACGGTGTATCGAAGAATACAAGCATTGCAATCTGCGGATCGTCGGCAGGGGCATAACCGCAGAACGAAGCGATATAGTCCTCGCTGAAATGGCTTTCAACCTTTGAGCCGATTTTCTCTGACGTACCTGTCTTACCTGCTACCTTGTAGCCTGCAACATATCCTGCCGTAGCACCTGCGGTGGAAGTGTTATAGCCGAGAATTTCATCCATCTTGTCAGAGGTTTCCTTTGAAACAACCTGACGCTTAACCTTTTTTTCAACATTTTTTATTACGTTACCGTTGGAATCGGTTATCTTTGAAACAACGTAGGGCTGAAGAACGTATCCGCCGTTTGCCACTGCGGCACAGGCTGTAATCATCTGAATAGGCGTGATTGTAAAGTTCTGTCCGAAAGACGCAACCGCAAGGTCAACGTCAGTCATTGTGCCCTCTTTCCAGAAGTTATCATCAGCCTCACCGGGGAGGTCGATTCCCGTTTTTTCGGAAAATCCGAAGCCCTGATAATACTGGCAGAACTTGTTCATTCCGATAAGCTGACCTATCTGGATAAACGCAGGGTTACACGAGTTGCAGACAGCCTGCACAAAGTTCTGTGTGCCGTGTCCCTCGAGTGCGTGACAATGGATAGTCTTGTCGCTTACGACCATTGAACCGGTGCATACAAAGGTTGAGTTGTCGTTTACCTTACCTTCTTCAAGAGCCATAGATGCAGTACACATTTTGAATACAGAACCCGGCATATAGGTATCGGTAATAGCCTTGTTACGCCACATTGCGGCAAGAGCTTCGCTCTCTGCCTGAGCCTGCTTCTTTTCCGAAAGTGCATCAATTTTCTTTTGAGTTTCCTTTGGCAGGGTGTACGGGTCGTTAAGGTCGTAGCCGTCAACCGTTACCATCGCAAGAATTGCGCCGGTGTTTACATCCATTGCAATACAAACGCCTCTGTTGAGAACATTGTTATCTACAATTCCCTGCTTCATATATTTTTCGCAGATTGACTGCACTGTTTCATCTATCGTGAGATAAATGCTGTTGCCGTCCTCTGCCTCAACATTCTGTTCATACTGGAACGGCATATCCGTTCCTCTTGCGTTTTTAGCCGTTATTATTCTGCCTGGGGTACCCGAAAGATAGCTGTCGTACTGGTATTCAACACCCTCAAGTCCCTGTTCGTCACTGCCGGTAAAGCCGATTACACAGGAGGCAAGGTCATTTTGCGGATAGTAACGCTTGTAGTCGTCGAGCAGCTGAATTACGTTGCCGCAGTCATATTCCTCCGACAGCGTGTCGATAAGCTCAAGCACCTTATCCCTTGCTTCAACCTCAATTTTACGCTTTACAACAACATAGTAGCTTTCCTGCGTTGTCTTTTCGTAAACATTATCATAGTCAAGTCCGAGAATTTCAGACAGTCCTTCGGCCGCCGCCTTTCTCTGTTCGTCGGTTTTAAAATAAATCGGCGCCATTACAACCTGCCACACAGACGCACTTTCGGCAAGTACCTTGCCGTTTGCATCGTAAATTGTACCTCGCTTTGCTGGGATAGTAGTATCCTTGAGCTGTTGTCCCACAGCGTCCTCCTGAAGCGAGCTTCCCTGTACAACAGTAAGATAGCCGAGCCTTGCGATTGCCGCACCGAAGCCGATAACTAATATCAAAATAATCAGAACAGCAGTGCGCTGTCTTAAACGCTGATTCGGACCTTTTGCGGCTTTTTTTGAATTTTTGCGTATATTACCGTTATTTTCCAAAATAATACTCCTTCTACCGCAAGCGGAATACCTCCGCAGTCTTAATTTACGTTCTACACCCTATACTAATAAGCAATTAGTACTCACCGTATATATACCGAAAAAAGAGTCAAGACGCAGTCTTAACTCTCATTCTTTCATAACATATTTATTAAATTGAAATGAATGTTATGACCAAAGATTTTTAATTGAATCAATAAACCGGGTAAAGAGATTATCGCTTTCCTGAGCAGAAACCTCTGCTTTGTCGCCGCCTGAAAGAGTAACAAATTCTTTCTGTGCGTTTGATGCTTTGGTCATACCAAGCACATTCTCGGCATACTCCTCAATCTCTGCGTTTGAGAGCTTGGATTCAACCTTCATCTGATTCTGAGTGTAAATACTCTGGGAATCTGCAAGCAATGACTTTGCCGTAATAATTTCCTGATTGAGTTCCGTAAGCTGAACCTGTCCCACAATAATAAATCCGATTACTGCTGCAACTGCCGCACCGCCTATGCTTCCTAAAGCAAGCTTTAAGGGATTGTGCTTGCGGCGGCGGATTTTGTGAATTTCCTCTTCGGGAATAGTTACAACCTTGCCCGCAGTTTTAGTTTTTTTCTTTGTCTGCTTCTTATGTACTTCCTGTTCGTTACGCTTTGGTAAAGCCGAACCGTTTGAATAGGCAACATCTTCGTCGAAAAGACTTAAATCATAAGCTGCATTTCTGTTTTCGTATGCCATTACTCCTGCACCTTGTGCCTTTCTCTATCAAAAATTTTCATAAAACACACTGCTTTTAAGCTCATATTTCTATAAAGCAAAAAAGTTTCAAGTTTTTAACAATTAATTCTAATTGTCACACACACAATCTGTTCTTTTTGTAGAACTAAATGAAAGTAAACCGTATATGTAGTAATTACAAACACGCTAACCACAATTGATTGTATTTGTAATATTCTTTACAACTTTGTTATATTTTACTACAAATAAGTTACTTTGTCTATAGCTGAGAGAAAAAATTTTTAAATTTTTTCGCATATTCTCAACTTTGCACTTCTGGCTCTCGGGTTTTCATTTAATTCTGTTTCATTTGCACAAACAGGCTTTTTGTTTACAAGCCTTGCCTTCGGCTTGTTTCCGCAAACGCAAACAGGAAAGTCCTTCGGGCAGGTACAGCCCTGACACCAAGAAGCCATTTTTTGCTTGACAATTCTGTCCTCAAGCGAATGGAAAGTTATGACGGCAAGCCGTCCGCCCTTTCCGAGCATTTCAAACGCACCGTCAAGTCCTTTTTCAAGTGCGCCAAGTTCATCATTTACGGCTATGCGCAGTGCCTGAAAGGTCTTTCGTGCGGGATGACCGTCACGTCTTACCTTCTGCGGTACGTTCTGTTTGATTATTTCGGCAAGCTCAAGCGTTGTTTTTATCGGCTTTTGCTCTCTTGCAGATACAATGCCCTTTGCAATTGAGGAAGCGTATTTTTCTTCGCCGTAGCTTGAAATTATACGTCTTAATTCCTCAAAGGGCAGGGTGCTTACAAGCTCTTCGGCTGTTGTTCCGCTCTGACTCATACGCATATCAAGAGGTGCGTCCTCGTGGAATGAAAAGCCTCTTGACGCTGTATCAAGCTGATGGGAGGAGACGCCGATGTCGAGCAGAACGCCGTCAAGCCTGCCTACGCCCCGAAGCTGTAAAAGCTCCTTAATGTCAGCAAAATTGCCCTTTATAATTATAGAGTTTTCATTACTTTTAAACCTTTGGGTGAGTACCGAAATAGCATCAGGGTCACGGTCAATTGAGATAAGCTTGCCTGTGGTAAGGCGCTTTAAAATCTCACTGCTGTGACCTCCTCCGCCTGCCGTTCCGTCGGCATAAATACCGTTTTCCTTAATGTCAAGTCCCTCGATTGTTTCGTTGAGGAGTACGGGGATGTGGGAGAATTCCATATTATTCCTCCTTACAATCTCAGCATTGACAGAGCTTCGGAGATGGTATCCTTCTGTGAAGCCATAAATTCGTCAAATTTGGTTTTGCTCCAGATTTCAATTCGATTGTTCATTCCGATTACGAGTGCGTCGCTTTCAATTCCTGCAAACTCACGCAGGCTCTGGGGAATTATCACTCTGCCCTGTGCGTTCGGCGTAACCTCAACCGCAGTTGCGCTGAAGGTGTACTGCAAAGCCATAGCCTTGTCGGCGGGGAGCTCAAGAATTTTAGCACAGATTGAATTGAACTGGTCGGCGGACATAGCCTGAATACAACAGTTTCCGAAACCTCTTGCAAGGTAAAATGTATTTCCAAGCTCCTCACGGAACTTTGCAGGCAAAACAATTCTGCCTTTTGCATCAATTGAATGATTTGACATTCCCGAAAACATTTTGCCCACCTCCGTCACTTTAGTTTGAAAATTAATTAAAAAACGCTGTATTCAGTCACCAAATGACACAATCTGCCACCGATTGATATAATTATACTCTATTGATTTAAAAAAATCAAGTAAAAGTTACGAACATGGAAATAAAATTTACAAAAAAATTAACTTTTTTATAATTTTGCAATTTTTATCTGCCGATTTGCAATTATTATTCCTTGACAGAATAAAAATAACCGAATGCACAAGAGTTTCCCTGTGCATTCGGTGTCAGAAATCATTATTTAATTTTAAAAGGTTACAAAACGACCGAAATTATTACAAACAAATGTTTGCTGTTTTCAGTCGAATTTTCTGCAAAGTCACGCACAAGGAAAAGTTGCACCGTACTTTGCAAATATTTTGTCAACTGTGTCACGCTCTTTTGGGGAAATGGAGATATATTTTAAGCCTGCCTTTATGATTTCATCACCGTCACACGCCGGCATAAAAATCTGATTGCCAAACGAAACTGAGGAAGACTCGGTAAATCCACAGGACGGACTATCGTGATAAGCAGTTTTTCCGTTGAAAATTCTGCGAAGCTCATCACAGTCGCTGTCATCAAGCGTCACTTCAATATTCTTATTCTCGGTAACGTACTTGATTTTTGCATCTGCGTGTTCGGAAATTCCGACTGTCGAGGGCAGAAAATATGAAACAATAAGAAACACGGCAAAAACAAACGCAACGCCTACGGCTATATATAAAATATTCTTTCGCTTATTTTCCATATCAGCTACCTCCTGAATTTTATGTTTGTATTATATTATTATTCAATCATCAAGTCAACATTAAAGGAAATTCAATTTATACAAACTATAATTTGCCGAGTTTGGAGAATGGAGTTTGGAGTTTGGAGTTAATGGTCGCTACGCTCAGAATTTGTAATGTTGCGTGTTGTATGGATGAGTTTGTTTGCTGAACAATTTTTGATATATTTGTGACGTTCCCTACAATTGTTCATATGATGTGTGTATTTTTAGAATTAACACTGTACTACGGAAAG
Organism: Ruminococcaceae bacterium UBA7147; assembly: GCA_002491825.1. Taxonomy (GTDB): domain Bacteria; phylum Bacillota; class Clostridia; order Oscillospirales; family Acutalibacteraceae; genus Ruminococcoides. The sequence goes on along the minus strand of DKWR01000012.1, from coordinate 15,099 downwards.
GTTTGTTTTTCACTATAATTAGTGATTAATCGGTAAAGTTTAATTGCCACTACGGACACGGCACGCCGTGTCCCTACGACTAAAAACAAACGTTTCCTGTATTGGCGTAGGGGACGGGTTCCTACACGTCCCGAAACGTTACCTATATATCAATTTATAATTCGGGCTACAATTTTCTCCAA
>DKWR01000012.1:0-14621 GCA_002491825.1 Ruminococcaceae bacterium UBA7147 | reverse complement strand
AAACTGACTTTTCCACTCGATTTGCGAGCCGAGGCACTCGGCAAATTATCGTTTATAAACAAAACTGCCCGAGCAATTCAATCGTTGCCCGGGCAGAATATAAAATTCAATTTATTTTTTCTCGGTTAAAAGCTTGTTAAGCTCCTCCATAAAGGTGTTGATGTCCTTGAACTGGCGATAAACTGATGCGAAACGCACATAGGAAACCTCGTCAACCTTTTTGATTTCCTCCATTGCAAGCTCGCCGATTTGCATTGTGGTGATTTCCCTGTCAAGACTGCTCTGAAGCTTTGCCTCAATTGTATCAACCATTGACTCAATCTGCTGGATAGAAACAGGACGTTTTTCACAGGCACGAAGAATACCTGCCGTAAGCTTGTTGCGGTCAAAAACCTCACGTGACTTGTCACGCTTAACAACGATTATCGGCACTGTTTCAATAACCTCGTGAGTTGTGAAACGCTTGCCGCATTTAAGGCACTCACGTCTTCTGCGGATTCTCTCGCCGTCGTCGGCAGAACGTGAATCAATTACCTTGCTTTCTTCATAACCGCAGTACGGACATTTCATATTATAATCACCTCTGTAATTATTCTCTAAAGTAATTATAACATATACAACACAAAATTCAAGTAAAGAATTATTTACATTATTGTAATTTTATCAATTATCAAGGTATGGCTACGGATTTATGAGCGGACACGGCACGCCGTGTCCCTACGGCTGTAACATAAAGGTTAGTTTAAATCTAAACCTTTTGAAACAATATGCACTACTATAAATCGGAGCAAAGCGACCCGAAATTCCGAATTCCGAATTAAATCAAAAGTTGCGGTAGTGCTTTACCCTTCTGTTCTTTTTACTGCGTCTTTTGTTTATCTTTGATGTTATCAGGTAGCAAAGAAGAATTATTGCGATAATTCCGATTATTACAAGGAACCAGTAGGACTTGAATACTGTTGTGATTACGTTGAGAACAAAAAGTATTCCGCTCATTTCAATCTTTTCGCTTGAAACAAGATTTACCTTTGCAACCTCCTGCTTTTTGCCGTCGCTTCCCTGATAATAAATTGTAGCTGTTCCGACAACCGTGTCTGTATCAATAGGCGCATCAACACTCTCGGGAACGTCCGTTTCAATAATCAGCTCGTCTTTATCCAAATCCTTAGGCACAATTGCACTCAGGCTTTTTTCGGGAACAAGCAGAACAGAATCCTTGCCCCAAGCAAGGTTTACCTTTTCCTCACAAACGGGAGTTGACGAGGTTGCTACGGTTTTAAGCTCAAGACTTGTAAGTGCCCACCTGAACAAATCGGCGGCGTCGGTCATTGTTCCGTATCCCTCGCTTACGCCCTCTTTATACGGAGCGTGAAGCAATATGGCTATGTATGAATATCCGTCGGCTGTAGCTGTAGTTACAAGGCATCTGCCTGCCTGGTCGGTTGTGCCCGTCTTGATTCCCTTTGCGTACATATAGTAATAATCTCCGCCGTTGTTGGGATCGATTAAATAGTTAGTTGTAACAAGCGGATAGTCGTCGCCCTCGCAAGTATAGGATGTGGTGTTCGTAATCTCCGAGAATTTCGGGAGCGTGAGTGCATAGGTTGCAATCTTGTACATATCACGTGCCGTTGTGTAGTGATTGTCGTCGTGAAGTCCGTCGGGATTTGCAAAATGCGTGTTTTTACAACCGAGCTCCTTTGCCTTGTCGTTCATAAGCTTTACAAAGCTGTCTATATTTCCTCCGCCTACATAATCGGCAAGCACCATTGCGGCGTCGTTGCCCGAGGGAACCATCATACTGTAAAGAAGGTCAATTACGCTCATATCCTTGCCGACGTGGTCTGCTACATTTGCAAGTGAACTGCCTGTATTCTCGAGCACTTCGAGCACAGATTTCTTAATCGGCACACGGGTATTTTCAAAATCATCAATATTTTCCGCAACAATTATGTAAGTCATAATTTTTGTGGTAGAAGCAGGATAACGCTTTGAATCGGCATCCTTTTCGAAAACAACCTGATTCGTATCCATATTGACAAGAAGAATTGAGTCCGATTGCGTTTTTACCTTGTTCGGGTACGAAATCGCCCCCGTTGAAACAATCGATGACGAAATAATAATTAATAGTGCAAAAAGCAGTGAAATTATTTTGATTGACTTTCTTTTCATCAGTCGGTTTTCTCCCCTTCGTAAATGTAAGTTGTATATCGTGAGCGACGAGGGCGTCGCTCGCTACATTATATCATATCAGTTTAAAGTATTCTGTCCGCCTCGCTCGAAAAGCCTGTCAATTTCTGCCCTTAACAATCTTAACTCGTCACAGCGGATATCCTTGTAGGTGAACAGTATATAGTCAGCGATTTTCTGCGAAAGCTCCAGACTTTTGGTGTCCGCAAAATCAGCTATCGTCATCTGCGGAAGTCCGTGCTGGCGTTCTCCGAAAAAGTCGCCCGGACCTCTCATTTTTAAATCCTCGTCGGCAATTTTAAATCCGTCGTTTGTTGAGCAAAGCACTTCAAGCCTTGCCCTTGTTGTAGGCGTTGTCTTGTCGCTTACGAGAATACAGTAGGACTGAAATTCTCCTCTGCCGACTCTGCCCCTTAACTGATGAAGCTGGGATAGTCCGAAACGCTCTGCGTTTTCAATGACAATTACAGACGCATTCGGAACGTCAACGCCAACCTCAATTACAGTTGTGGCAACGAGCAGTGAAAGCTCGCCCGAGGCAAATTTGCCCATTACCTCGTCCTTTTCGTCCGACTTCATTTTGCCGTGAACAATGCCGACAGGTATGTCGGAAAATTCCTTTAGCATAAGCTCGGCGGCGTATTCCTCGGCTGACGCCACGTTTTCAAGCTCGCCCTCCTCAACAAGAGGGCAAACAATATACGCCTGTCTGCCTGAAGAAATTTCACTTCTTATAAAATTATATATCCTCTTGCGCTGTGATGCGCTCATAAGCACTGTTTTTACGGGCTTTCGTGAGGGCGGAAGTTCGTCGATTACCGAGATGTCGAGGTCGCCGAAGATTATCAGACCGAGCGTTCTGGGAATCGGCGTTGCGCTCATTACAAGCAGATGAGGGTTTTCACCCTTGCCGAGCAGTTTTGCACGCTGTGCAACTCCGAAGCGGTGCTGTTCGTCCGTTACGGCAAGACCGAGATTTTTAAACTCCGTCTTGTCGGTTATGAGTGCGTGGGTGCCGATTACAAGGTCGATTTCTCCGTCTGAAAGTTCCTGCCTTACACGCTTTTTCTCCGACTCCTTTTGTGCCCCCGTCAGCAGTGCAACCTTTATGTCGGTGTTTTCAAAAAGCTTTTTAAAGGTTTCGTAGTGCTGATTTGCAAGGATTTCCGTCGGCGCCATAAAAGCCGCCTGAAAGCCGTTTTTGACAACCGTATAGCAGACCGAAGCCGCAACGGCGGTTTTACCCGAGCCAACGTCGCCCTGAACAAGTCTGTTCATAGCCGAGGTTTTTGTAAGCATATCCTTTACGCAGTCGGAAACTGCTCTTTTCTGCGCATTAGTTAGCGTGAACGGCAGAAGCGTTTCAAACTCCGAAGAAAAGCTCTTTGTAATTTTTACTCCGCTTTCTCCCCTGCTGTGCTCACGCAGGTTTCTCATACCGAGATTCAGAACGACAAGCTCTTCGGTAACAAGGCGCTTGCGTGCCTTTTCAAGACATTCTCTGTTTTTCGGAAAATGTATATCGTTTAACGCCTGCTTTAAATCGCATAAATCAAAAATGTGCCTGACCTGCTCGGGAAGAGGGTCGTTTACAGTTTTCGGCAAAAGCGAAAGCGCCTGCTTTACTGCGTTTGAAATTGTCTTGCTGACAAGTCCTGCCGTCTGGCGGTAAACGGGGTGAATTTTTGCCCCTTCACTTGCGAGCGAAAATGTGGGAGCAATCATCTGCGCACCACGGGAGTCAACAGTTATTCTTCCGTAAAAGAAATATTCTTCTCCGCCTTTCAGCATTGCGCTTATGTATCTGTTGTTGAAAAATACTATCTGCAAAGCGCCTGAATCGTCATACACCATACCCTTTGAGATAATCCGACCTCCGCTTATAAGTGAGTCGGAAATCGGAGTGGCAAGCACAGCTTTGATACAAGACAGATCGCCGTACTGCAAATCCGAGATTTTTTCAACCGTACTCCAGTCCTCGTAGGCACGAGGATAGAAATTGAGCAGACTGCCGACGCTGGTTATTCCGAGCTTTGCAAAAATTTCGGCACGTTTTTTGCCTATTCCGTTTAAATTTGAAATCGGCATTTTATAAAGTGAAGCCATTTTTACACCTTTTACAAAGAAAGGGCATGACGCAATATCATGCCCATGTTTGGTTTTTATTCAACACTTAAAATGAAGTAGTAAACAGGCTGGTCACCCTTGACAAGCGAGATGTCGGTGCGTGAGCCGAACTTGTCACGAAGCTCCTCGTACGCTTTGTTTGCGTCCTCCTCGCTTACCTCTTCGCCGTAAATCAGGGTAATAAACGAGGTGTCACGGTTTACCATATTTTTAGCAAGCTTTACAAGAGCCTTTACAGCGCTCTTTTCGGTAATGGTGAGCTTGCCGTTTTCAAGAGCGATTATATCGCCCTCTTTGATTTTCTTTCCGCCGAACTCACTGCTGCGTGCGGCAAAGGTTACAAGTCCCGTACCTACATTCTGTGCGGAATCCATCATAAGCTGTGCGTTGCTTTCAGCTGAAATTTCGGGGTCAAAATTGAGCATAGCCGTCATTCCCTGCGGAATTGTGCGGGTGGGAACTATTACAACGTTTCTGTCCGTCACCATAGGAACAGTCTGTTCAGCCGCAAGAACGATGTTCTTGTTGTTCGGGAGAACGATTACGTTCTTTGCAGGGGTAGCCATAACAGCCTCGTAAATATCGTCTGTGCTGGGATTCATACTCTGACCGCCCGAAACAACGTTTGTACAGCCTAAATCCCTGAAAAGCTCCTTTAAGCCTTCGCCTGCCGCAACAGCAACAAAGCCTATATCGTCAACAGGCTCGGCGGGGGTGAATACCTCTTTTTCAGCCTTCTTTGCTTTCTTAACGTTTTTATGCTGTTCTTTCATATTCTCAACCTTTGTGGTGAGAAGCTGACCGAATTCAAGTCCCTTTGTAAGCGCATTGCCGGGCTGTTCGGTGTGAACGTGAACCTTGATGATTTCCTCGTCGCTTACTACAACAACACAGTCACCGATTGTTTCAAGATATTCACGGAGCAACTGCGGGTCGGTTTCCTCTTCGGGATTTCTGCCGACGATAAACTCGGTGCAGTAGGTGAAGTTGATGTCCTCGTCAAATTCAGCCGCCGCACTGTCAAAGGTATCAACTGTAACCTCATCGGAGTCGTCGTATTCAACCACAACGCCGTCCTTGATTACGGAAAGCATACCCTCAAAGATTACGCAGAGTCCCTTGCCGCCTGCGTCAACAACACCTGCCTTCTTAAGAACAGGCAAAAGCTCGGGAGTGATAGCAAGAGCCTCGTTAGCCTTGTCACAGATTGCCTGCCATACAAACACGACACTGCTGTCCTCTTTCGCAGCCTCAACGCCTGCCTCATAAGCCATTCTTGCAACGGTGAGGATTGTTCCCTCTGTCGGCTTCATTACAGCCTTGTATGCGGCGTCAACGCCGATTCCGAGAGCTGCCGCAAGGTTTTTGCCGTTTACCTCTTCCATATCCTTGAGTCCCTGCGCAAAGCCTCTGAAGATAAGCGAAGTAATAACGCCGGAGTTACCTCTTGCACCTCTTAACATTGCAGAGGCTACAATTCCTGCCGCCTCTCCTGCGCTTGTGCCGTCAAACTCTTCAAGAGCCTTTGCCGCCGACATAACAGTCATTGACATATTTGTACCTGTATCACCGTCGGGAACAGGGAAAATGTTGAGGTCGTTAATGCTGTTTTTCTGACGGCTGATATTGTTTGCGCCCGAAATTACAGCCTGTTTTAGAATTTCTCCGTTAATCATAATAGCACATCCTTTTTAATGTACAGACTTTTTACACAATAGTTAAATATATTATAACGTCTTTATCCTTTTTTTGCAATAGAAAAAACAACCAATTATTGTCATAATTGCTCATTCTATGCGCAAAGCTTCAGAATTTATGCACAAACCCGTCTTTTCGTCCACATCAAATATTGCACATTCCATTTTGCAGTCACCGCTTGCAAGGTCAAAACGTGCAGGAAGCTTGGTTTTCAGCTTTTCAATGATAATTTCCGTTTTAACGCCGAGCACAGAATGAATTGTGCCCGTCATTCCGACGTCGGTAATGTAGCCCGTTCCCTTTGGTAGTATCTGACAGTCTGAGGTCTGAACGTGCGTATGAGTTCCGAAAACAACAGACGCTCTGCCGTCAAGGTAATATCCCATTGCACGCTTTTCGCTTGTTGTTTCGGCGTGAAAGTCAACAATTTTTATTTTGCCCTCTGCCCTTTCAAGCATTCTGTCAACCGTTTCAAAGGCACAGTTGAGGTTGTTGTCCATACACATATTGCCCATTACGTTGATAACGGAAATTATCCTTCTGCCTGTGTCAATATTTAGTATGCCTGTTCCGGGAGTTGTTTTTGCGGGGAAATTCGCAGGACGTGCAACAAACGGACTCTCGTCAATATATTCATACGCTTCCTTTCGGCGGAAGGTGTGATTTCCAAGGGTGATTACGTCAACTCCGCTGTCAAAAAGGAACTTTGCCGAGGTCGGCGTTATGCCGTTGCCGTCGGAGGAATTTTCGCCGTTGCAGACTACAAAGTCAATCGCTTTTATCTTTTTGATTGTCGGCAGTTTACTGCGCAGGAAGTTACAGCCGACACTTCCTACAACGTCGCCTATACAAAGTATTCTCATAAAATCAAATCCTAAATTGCAAAATAATATTTATAATATTTTATTTTATCATAAATTAGTTAATCTGTCACGCTGAATTCTTCGCTGTATGCAATATTTTCGTTAAAAACATAGTCGGTTTGGCAGTAAAATTCATCGTTTGTCTTTTTTATGTTTATTTGTCGGCTGACAACCTTGCTTTTCGGCTTTTCAAACGCTTCGTAAAGCAGTAAATCGTTTATAAAAATTTTTTCCGCTTCTGACTTTGCAAGCTCCTTTTCAACGCTTTTCAGAGCTGACTGTGTGCTTGTTTTTATTCCGAGAGGAAGTATGGTATCGTTGCAGATTACATTCTGTGAGGTTTCGCTGAAAACAGAATTTTCATATGATGAGAAAGACATACTGCACGGAAATTCAAGCCAAAGCAAAAACGCCCTGTTGCGGTAAGTCTTTTCACTGCTTGGATATGTGTATTCAAAATTGCTTTTTATTGACGTTTCTTTTTTGTAAGCAACGTCAGCGTAAACCTCTGCATTTGCACGCACATATTGTAGGGTGTTCATTTTTGTTTCAATTATACCGCTGACAAGCAAATCTCCCTTGGCAACACCACTGCCCTTTTTCACCTGCACATTGCCTTTTTTGGCTTTTATGTTCGTGATTACTCCGTCGCATTTTGCTTTTATGTTGCAGGGAGTCGTGCTTAAATCAAGCTTTGGTTTCTTCGCCTTTTCCTTGATTTCGATTGAGGCTATATTGCCCGTAAGGTTTACGCTCATCCAGCCTATTTCGTCAATTTCAAGCATCGTGTCACGCTCAATTTTCTGCACGTCAAGGTTGTTTTTATAGCCGCCTGTTTTAACGCCGTATTCGGACAACACCTGTTTTATTTTCGTTTCGCTGACAGTTTGCGCTCCCGTAATGCTGACTGACCAGATAAAATTTGACAGCACGATAATCAGAATTATTCCTGCTGCTGCACCTATCGGGATTCCTATTCTCGGCTTGTATTTGTTTACAAAAAACGGCAGTCCGTGCTTTGATTTTATTCTCGTTTTAACGCCCGATTTTTTTGCGGCAAGTCGTATTTTTCGGTAGTCGCTTATATACATTGAAGCGTTGATAGAGTGCTTTGAGGGCTTTGCGTTCCATAGGTTAATTCCGTAGCGTGAAGTGATATTGAGAAAACGCTCGGGAAACTTTCCGTTTGCGGTAAAGTCAACGTAACCTCTGAAAAATCTGATAAGCTGTACTAACACAAAATCACCTCAGCAAACAAATTCAATTTGTGTGACAAATCCCTCAATTTCAACGCACGAGCAAGAAATGCACCTCACGCACAAGCCTCTGCCGCAGAAAGAAACGACCATTTTGTTTGTATTAATCTTTATGTTGTCGCTCTCGTAAAGCAGAATTCCCGTTGAGCCTTCAAGCGTAATCCGCCTGTTGCCGAGCATTTCTATAGTCGGCATTCCACCCATATCAAGCCCGAAAGGCGCATAACCGCCCGAGTTATGTTTATCCTTGTTCTTCTGCAAAAAAATCTCTCCCACAAAATTTTATATCATTTAGGAAGCACTGATTAAATCGTTTGTGCATATTGCGCAGTCAGATTTTTCGTCAGATTGTTCAAAATTTTGTGCGCAGGCTGACGCCTGTGTACGGAATTTTGGGCAATATGGCGGAAAATATGCAAGCAAGATGTGCAAACAGCTTTTGCGTGATTTATTCAGTGGTTCCTTAATTTTTATGCAATTTCAATCATATATATTAGTGGTGATTGATATGTATATTAATGCGGCAGTCGGAAAAGCAGGAACAGTTTTTAAGGCGTTATCGGCTCTTGCCGTCTGCATTTCAATTCTGATTTTCTCCGAGAGCTGTTCAAAGGGAGCGTTAAACGGAATAAGCCTTTGCCTTAACGTTTTAGTTCCGTCGCTGTTTCCGTTTATGGCGGCGTCGTCTTTTATTGTTAAAAGCGGTCTGGCGCAGAAAATCGGCAAGCCTCTCGGTAAAATTACCAAAGCGCTTTTCGGGCTTTCGGGCAGCTTTGCTCCTGTTATTCTGCTTTCCGTGCTGGGCGGTTATCCCGTAGGTGCAAAGGGGATTTCGGAACTTGCAAAAAGCGGCACTGTTTCCCAAAAAGAAGCAGAGAAAGCGGCTTTGTTTTCAGTCTGTGCAGGTCCGGGGTTTATTATAAACTTTGTCGGTCAGTCGCTTTATAACAGTAAAATAATCGGATTTATAATACTCTGCTCACAGATTGTTTCGGTAATTCTGCTTGGAATTATCATCAACCTTTTTGATAAAAGCAAAAGTGAAGATTGCTGTTGTGACAAATCTCCGTATAAATCCTGTTCAATCGGAACGGCTATAGTGGAGTCTGCACTGGACAGCTCAAAAGGAATCCTCAACATATGCGCCTTTGTGGTTTTATTCTCCGCCTTTATTGAGATTATCGGGCAGATAATAAGCGACAACACGGCTGAAAATATGCTCTGCTGTCTGCTTGAGGTGTGCTCGGCAGTGAACAGACTGTCACAAAACTGCACGCTTGAAATGACTGCATTTGCAATCGGACTCGGCGGTTTGTGCGTTCATTTTCAGATTTTCTCGGCACTCGGCAAAATAAGCGTAAATAAGCTATTATTTTTCTGTATAAGAATTATTCAAGGTGTAATAACCGCATTACTAACGCACTTAGGAGCAATGTTCTTTCTCGGAACTTCAGAGGTATTTTCAACATCAAAAATTGAAACTTCGCAGTTTTACGGAGGAACGGTAATTTCTGCCGCAGTACTTATCGGAGTTGCAATATGCTTTTTATATTCAATTAAGGCTATAAAACAAAAATGATAATCGGAGGTAAATTTTATGTGCGGAATAGCAGGCTGGATTGAGCGTGACGCTGATATGAGTATGAGGATTAAACTGCTCAACAATATGTCACGAACGCTTGAAAAACGAGGCCCCGATGAAAACGGAATTTACATCAACAAGAACACTGCGCTTATCCACCGCAGGCTCGTTGTAATTGACCGTGAAAACGGCAAACAGCCTATGTCGGTAACTCACGAGGGCAAAACCTATGTAATTGTCTACAACGGCGAGCTTTACAATACCGACGCTCTGCGTGAGGAACTGCGTGCAGACGGCTTTCGTTTCAGAGGTCACAGTGACACAGAGGTTGTACTTAAGATGTACATCAAATACGGCACGAAATGTGCAGATAAGCTGAACGGAATATTTGCATTTGCCGTGTTTAACAGCGATGACAGGTCAATATTCCTTTGCAGGGATAAAATCGGCGTAAAGCCGCTGTTTTACTACGAATACAAGGGCGGCTTGATTTTCGGCTCGGAAATAAAGGCACTGCTTGCAAGCAAGATTGTCAAGCCGAGGATTGACGAACAGGGACTGAATGAAATTTTCTTCCTCGGACCGGCAAGAACACCGTCCTGCGGAGTGTTCAAGGGCGTTCACGAGCTTAACCCGGGTGAATGTGCAATCTACAAAAACGGTTTTCTCTGTCGTGAGCAATACTACAGAATAGAAGCCAAAGAACACACCGACAGCGAAAGCGATACAATTGAAAAGACGAGAAGTCTTTTGACCGACGCAATAAGGCGACAGCTTGTCAGCGATGTTCCGCTCTGCTTTTTCCTTTCGGGAGGTCTTGACAGCAGTATAATCGTAAAAACCGCCTCCGAATACTACAAGGAGAGAAAGCTCGGCAAAATCAACACTTACTCGGTTGAATACCGTGACAACGAAAAGTATTTTAAGAAGAGCCGTTTTCAGCCGAACGCCGACTACGAGTACATCTCGATGATGTCCGACAACGCAGACACTCGCCACAGGGAAGTTATCCTCGACAACAAAGCACTTGTTGACGCACTAAACGACAGCGTTGAGGCAAGGGATTTGCCGGGATATGTTGACGTTGACTCGTCGCTTTTGCTGTTCTGCAAGGAAATAAAGCACAACTACACCGTTGCGCTTTCGGGCGAATGTGCCGACGAGCTGTTCGGCGGTTATCCCTGGTACCACGACAAGAGCATACTTTTTGATGACTGCTTTCCCTGGTCAAAAAGTCAGGACGTGCGCAGATTTATTCTGAAGGACGGAATACTCAAAAACGGAGAGGAGTACGTACGACAGAGATATCTTGATACAATCAATCTTGCGCCTAAGCTGAAAAGCGACAGCAAAACCGACAGCCGAATGAGAGAGATGTTCTTCCTCAATTTCTACTGGTTTATGCAATGTCTGCTTGAGCGCAAGGACAGGTGTTCAATGTTCAGCGGTCTTGAAATCAGAGTGCCGTTCTGCGACTACCGTCTTGTTGAGTACGCCTACAATATGCCTTGGAGCTTAAAGGCTTACGGCAACCGTGAAAAGGGAATTGTCAGAAAGGCGTTTGAGGATATTCTGCCAACGGAAATCTGCTGGCGCAAGAAAAGCCCCTACCCCAAAACGCACAATCCGATTTACTTTGAGGAATGTGCAAGGAGGGCGAAATTAATTCTTGAAAAGAAAAATGCACTCACCGAAATGCTCAACAAAAAATCTATTGAAAGCATAATTGAAAATCCCGACTCAATCACAACTCCGTGGTACGGTCAGCTTATGCAGGCTCCGCAGATTCTTGCGTATATCATTGAGCTTGACTACTGGTTTGAAAAATACAATGTTGAAATAGTTTAGCGCATATGGTAAAATAAAGACAATTTTGGAGGGGCTGTTTACGACAGTCCTTTCGTTTTATAAAAAAATAAAATCATATATGGTTATACCTTTATATGGTTATACCTTTTTATATGCTAAACGATAACTTAATGCGGAATTAATGGTCGCTACGCTCCGAATTTGTAATAATGCGTGTTGTAGGGAACGGTCAAGACCGTTCCCTACATTGAGGTTAAAACATATAAATTAATTCGGGAACTAAACTTTTATATTATTGCAACCTATCCACTCGACCGCAATTCCGCATTCCGAATTACGCATTCCGCATTAAAAATTATCGTTTAGCTCATTAAACAAGCCAAAATTTAAAGATTAATTAAAGGGATAATCAAAAAACCATAAAATCATATAAACTTCGGAGCATATTGACAAAATATAGCAAAGAAGTATAATAAAATAGAAGCCGTAATATATGCGGGATAAATATGTTTATTATGATAACAAGGAGGAATTTTTATGAAAATGTATTCAAAAAAATGTGTGTCGGCTTTTTTGACTGCCGCTATGCTGTTAAGCGCTGCCATAAGCGCACCGATGACAGCGTCTGCATTTGAAATCGGCAAAAATCCTGCCTATGCTGCAAGAAATGATATTTTATCAGACAGCAGCTCAAACAACAATGGCGATGTATTGGCAAATTATAATGTCGGGAAAAACGGCAAGACAAATAGTTACAAACACGACGTTTCGGCTCCGTCGGGATACGAACCGAAAAACACTGAAAAAAATTTAACCGGATTAAGAATTACATCTGTCGGTGCTTCCGAACCAACTGCCGTTTCGGTTAAATGGTCAATTAAAAACGGCGTGTTAACCATTTCGGGAAACGGCAAAATCGAAGATTATTCCTACTATCAAAATGCAGCTCCCTGGAGCAGTAAGGCAAACAGTATTTCTTCAATTGTAATCGAAAACGGTATCACAAGTATCGGCACGCAAGCCTTTTGTTATTTTGAAAACGTAACCGATATCAGAATTGCAAATTCCGTATTGGAAATCGGTTCCGGTGCTTTTTACGGTTGTTCATCTTTAAAAAGCATTACTTTACCCGATAAGGTAACGGTTTTACAAAGCGGAGTTTTTGCCGATTGTTCGGCTTTATCATCAATAGTATGCAACGGTGTTACGTCAATAGAAAGCTACGCTTTTCAGGGCACTGCGCTGAAAAATTTTACAGTTGGCAAAAAAGTTGAAAGCCTTTCAGCGCTCGCTTTTCTTGATGCTCCCGTTGAAAACTATACGGTTGCAGTCGGAAACAACAAATACAAATCGGTAAACGGCGTTGTGTACTCTTCGGATTCAAAGACTCTGGTTCTTTATCCGTCAAATGAACCCGGCACTGATTTTATTATTCCGTCAACAGTTACCGCCGTTGGTGACTCTGCTTTTATAGGAAATAAAAATCTTGTAAACATAACTATTCCGAATTCAGTAAAATCACTTGGCAGTTCTTCTTTTCAGCAATGCAGTAAACTAACGAAGATTAAGATTCCCGACAGCGTGATCAGCGCAGGTGACTTTACATTTTATAATTGTGAATCGCTTAAATCAGTAACTTTCGGTAAAGGACTTGAAACAACGTCTTATATGATGTTTCGGGAATGCGGAAGCTTGTCTGATATTGATTTCGGAACAGGCTTGAAAAATCTGTATGCACATACCTTTGCATATTGCTATAGCTTAACTGAAATCAGCCTTCCCAAAAACATTACAAGCATAGGCAACGCTTGTTTCGGCGAATGTACCGGATTAAAAAGCTTTAAATCTCAAGCCCTGAGCTATATACCTTTTCAGGAGTTTTTTAACTGCACTTCTCTTACGGACGTGATTCTTAACGAAGGCGTCGAAAGAATTCACAGAGTTGCATTTATAAATTGTATTAATTTAAAGAATATTACACTTCCAAAAAGCGTAACCTTCGTTGACTCAAATGCTTTTCCCGTAAGTACAAATATCGTATGTAAAAATCCCGAAATGAGGAAATTCGGCAAAAACGGCTATCGTTATTTGCAGGATATAACAATAAGCGGCGCTAGAAGCTACAAAAACGCATTCAGCGTTCTTGACCTAGTGAATCAGGAAAGGGCAAAAGAAGGCTTGAGCGCTCTTGTTATGAATCAATCCCTTATGGATACAGCTATGACCAGAGCTGGAGAAATTGCTGTTTGTTTTTCGCACACAAGACCTGACAGTTCAAGCTGTTTTGACCTGAATCCTTTAATGATTGCCGAAAATGTTGCCTGCGGTCAGAGCACTGCTTCATCAGTTATGGACACATGGATGAACTCGGATGGACACAGAGCAAACATCTTAAATAAAGACGCTAAAACAATAGGCATAGGATGTTTTAAAATTAACGGTTCGTTATATTGGGTGCAATGCTTCGGCAACGGAAACGACAAAAACAACTGCTCAAAGCCCTCGGATTGTAACGTAAGTCAGAATATTTCTTTAGCAACTGAAGAATTCGATGAAGCCACATCGGATTCAGGAGTCATTTTTGGCGAAGTTTCTTCGTATCTATACGATTTTTATATCTGTTTGGATAACGACAGTCTGAAGTCCAAAGAAACAACAAACGCAAAACTTAATTTAAGAAACGCAGGTTTTCATAGTTTTTCTGTTCCGGTTGACAATATCGGAGTATCATGGAGCTGTAACCCGAACAACGTAGCTGTAATAGATCAGAGCGGAAAAATCGTTGCGGAAAATGACGGTACTGCGACAGTAAAAGCAGCTTTAAAATATTACCAGGCAACCGAAACACTTACAGTTAAGAATCCTCCTGTTATGCCGGCTGCAATAACCGTCAATCCGTCATTCCTGGGCTTAGGCATCGGAGAATCATACACTTTAAAATCAGAAATATCTCCCTCAAACGCTGTACAAACCGTCACATGGAACAGTTCCAACACAAGCGTTGCAACAGTCAGCAACGGAAAAGTAACAGCTAAAAAAACAGGAACAGCAATCATTACGGTTAAAACCTCAAACGGAAAAACTGCAAGCTGTAAA
>DKWR01000053.1:50974-58893 GCA_002491825.1 Ruminococcaceae bacterium UBA7147 | reverse complement strand
AGCTGTTATTGCGACAGCCCCTTATTGTTTATTAATTAGAATAAAATGTTCGGATACTCATTAATTATTCAGGAGTAAACTGTCAGATGAAATCTGACAGAAAAAAAATAAAAGGAGTAATCTAAAATGAGAACAATCAAAAAGCAAATTTCTGTTCTGCTTGCGGTACTGATGATTATATCTTCAGTTATGACAGTATCATTCAGCGTAAGTGCGGCAGAGACTACAGGAGGCACAATCACAGTAAAATCCAACTTATGTGATTCGTCGGTGTACAATTACACAGCAAATGATAAGCAGATTCAGGTTACATATTATCTTCAGTGCGACAACAAGATTCTGAATATGCAGGGCGGAGTTTACTATGACAGCAGCGTACTCAAGGTTGCTGACACAAACACATTGGAAACAAGTATTCCCGGTTTTACATCAGGAAGTTCGTTTGTGAATTTTGACCTTACAAACAAGGCTTTGTTTAATTCCACAAGTCTTCATCTCTATGATTTCACAAGCAAGGGTGTTTTCTTCACTGTTGTATTTGACATTATCGGCAGCGGCGATACAGAAGTAAATCTTGATGTTGAAGTAATCACAGCCACAACTGCCAACTCATACAGTGAGCTTAAGGATGCAAGCGATATAGACCTTGTTTATTACGACAACATTATGGCAGATAAGTTTGTGTTCTCTTCAGAAAGCAAGCTCATCAAGGATGAAAAAGCAGTAACACTTAAATTTGCAGCACCTACAAGTAAAATCAACAGATATAAGTGGACAGCTCCTATGCTCTACTATGGTTCATCAACAACAATGTCATCAAATACTCAGATTGCAATGACAGCAACAGATGAAGTATACTACACAGCAGACACAGGTTCAAGCACAATCATCAGCGCAGGCGGCTGGACTGTATTTTCCGTAACATTAACACCCGAGCAGGTTGCAGAGGTTGAGTCAGCAAGACTTGCAGGCTTTACAACAGCAGACGGTGTAAGCAGAACAACACTTACAAGCAAGAGTAATGTATTCAAGGCTTGCGTTGATACATATTCTTCAACATACAACACAGACGCAACTTCCTTAAGCGCTCTTGACGGTTATACATTCATTATCAAAGATGCAATGTCGGGCGCAACATCATACACATCATACGGCGGTTACTGGGTATCAGACTTTACAACAGTTAAGTTTGCAGCTCCTTCAAGCAACACAAAACGCTCAACATGGGACAATGTTCA
Source organism: Ruminococcaceae bacterium UBA7147 (assembly GCA_002491825.1). Lineage (GTDB taxonomy): Bacteria > Bacillota > Clostridia > Oscillospirales > Acutalibacteraceae > Ruminococcoides. The sequence continues at coordinate 57,655 of DKWR01000053.1, read as the reverse complement.
GTTCTACTATGCAGCAAGCGGAGTAGCATTTGACGCAGCAACAAAGCTTACAATGGTAAATACCTATGAAACAACAAAGGTATCGGATATCGGCAATATGACAACACTCAAGGCAGGCAGATGGTATATCTACGCAGTAAGCCTTGACGCAGTACAGACAGCAGAGGCAAATGCATCTGCAAAAGCAGGCTTTGCAAAGCCCGGCGCAGACAACAAGACATCATTCTCAAAGAGTGTTCTCAATGCAAAGACAGACGTGTATGACGGAACATACAACACAACAGCAAGAACACTTGAAGAGCTTGAAGGTCAGGTATTCGTAGTACAGGCCAGAGCAACAGCAACATCACTTCTTACATTCCTCGGCGAATGGCAGACAGAAGCTAAGTACACAGAAGGTAAGGATGATACAATCACAATCTACTTCGCAGCACCTAAGGGTGTATCAGCAACAGCAGATTGGAGCACAGGTGCAGAGCTTTACTACGGCAACACAACATCTTACAAAAATACAAACCGTCTTGCAATGACAAAGACTGATACTACTACAACTGTAGATGTAGCAGGTTCAAAACTTACAACACTTGCATCAGGTGATTGGGATGTATATGAGCTCACATTGACAGCAGAGCAGATTATCGAAATTGATAACAGCAACAATGTAGGCTTTATTAAGACAGGTTCTTACAACAGAACATCAATCCTCCAGACAAAGAACATCTGCAGAGCAAGCAGAATATACGGCGAAACAGCATATGCAAGTGCTCCGGAAACAATTGAAGCATTTGACGGCTTAACCTTTGTAATCAATGGTATGAGTGATGCCGCTAACGAGAGAACATCTTATCTCGGTAGCTGGGTAGCTTAACGATTGGTTTCAAGTCTGATAAATTAACAGTTAATATCTGATTAACTTAGCCCCCGTGCAAAAAAAGCACGGGGGCTTTTGTATTTTATAGACTCCGCTTGGAAACGGTCGGACAAACAGGTTTGTAAGTATCAATCTGACTGTTCAATTTATGTGTTGATTATCGCAATTTTATATGCTATAATTTTATTGGATTTCTGAAATAAATCGCAATCAGCAGCATCGCAATATAGAAAATTGCGCTGATTACGTAAATATATTTTTGGGAGATATATTGATGAATAACAAGCGATTATTGTATGCAGTATCAATTGTCGTGACAGCACTGCTGATAGCTGTGGCAGGAATTATTATTCTTTTTGATAATTTTTTCGGAGTAACAAGCAATATTGACAAAATGCTGGACAGAGCTGTCAGCCTTTATGAGGACGGAAAGACGGAAGATGCTTTTTATCAGCTCCAGATATATTGTGACGAAAGACCTACTAATACCGACGGATATTTGCTTTTGGGTGATTGGTACACAGATGAAAACAATACCGAAAAGGCGAACGACGCCTACAAAAAAGCGGCAAAAAATATGGAGTATAGTGAAAACGATATTTCGGAAGTCGATAAAACGGGCATATTAAAAACCTCCTCCAACAGTTTTTCTTTGAGAATTGAACCCTCGGCAAGATACACAAAGAATATGAAGCTCACTATATCCGGTGAAAATCTGACTCCGAAGGAGTCGCAAAGCGGTATGATTAACGGAACTTCAGAAAAACTTAAAGATGACAGCAACTATCTGACAACAGAGTGGTTTTCAATTGAAAGCGAAAAGAAATACCTTTTGCTTACGGGAAATATGAATTGTGCTATCTGGCAGTTTGCAAACTCTTCGGGTGATATTTCTGAATATACCGACAAATCGGATTTCAGAAAAATCTCAAATGTCAGGTTTGCCAATAAGTCGTATTCATCGGTGGAAATTCCGAAAAATGCAGTCAAGGCAAGAGTTACTTACTATAACAAGGGACAAAAAGACTTATTGAAATCAAACGATAATGTTTTCATAACCTACGGAAAGAGCCTTACCGGATATACCGATACGAGTGAAGTCACCTTGGATATACCTGATTTGAGCGAAGGACAGTACATTACATATAAAGACGGTAAATGGGAATATTTTGACGGAAAAACAACTTCTTCTCTCGACTGGAAAAAGCTTAGTGTTTCCAAAAACTCGGTAATCAGCATAGACGGTGAATTGTGCGGAGTGGTAAAGGTTGAATACAGCGACGAAAATGTGAAAAAAGCTGATAAAAGTATGCAATACGGAATAAAGTACAGCACAAATTCCGGCGTTGCGGCTTGTCAGCGTATCGGCAATGCAAGAGGTATGAACTTCAATTATACAGTAGGCAACGAGTGGGCAGAAGAAGGTACAAATGACTTTGACAATGCTTACCCGTGGTGTGAAATGAAGCTGTGCAACGTTACCGTAAACAGCGACGGAAGTAAGAAAATCACTTATGAGGACGATAAGGCATATAAGAGCGACGGGTCAAACGGCAACGTAATGGTGCAGATTCCGAAGTTCTATACCAAACGTACAGTAAGCAACGGTTATGAGGAAATATTGGTTTCCGGTACAAAGCACGGCGGCTATACCCTTGAGCCTGTTTTTATGGACAGCAACGGTGAAGAGCTTGATTATGTATATATTTCGGCGTATCTCGGTGCTGAAAAGGACGATAAAATTGTAAGTACGGCAGACAGTTATCCAACGCTTTTGCTGACTTACGGCGATACGATCAGAATGGCTGAAAACAACGGCGAAGGATTTTCCGAGATGAATTATCTTATGTGTTCAGCCCTGCAAAAGCTGTTTATTGTAGAAACAGGCACAATAGATTCGTCATCGCTTTTTGCAGGCGACTCGTTCAAGTTTTATTATTATGATACAGACAAGACTGAAAATTCCGGTTTAGCCGCAAAAGATGCTGAAAAATCCAATACAATTACTCTGTATAATAACTACGGTACACAGAAAATAGTAAAGGGTTCAAGTATTGCAATTTTCAGCGGTTGGGACAGCTACACTAACAGTTCAGCGGCAAGACGTGAAGTTCTTGATGTGGTAACCTTGGAAAAATATATCGAGATTAAATTTGACGGTAAGCCTCTGAATATCAAGAAGAACAAAACGACAATTTCTAATATTCCCGAAAAAACAGGCAAAACCAATTCAATTGATTATTGCACAGGTACGCTTGAGGGCGAGAACGGTAAGGTTTCGTTCAAGTACAGAAATATTGAAAACCTTTACGGCAGTGCGCTGATAATGCTTGATGATGACGCATATGTTCAGGATAGTTATTTCTACTATTATGACGCAGTCGGAAATCTGAATATGGTCAATCAGCCTGTTGCGGCTCAGCCCAAGGATTTGAGCAATTACAGCGATGCGAATACAAAGCGCTGTGTCAAGGAAATGACATACGATGCCGAAAATCCATTTGTTATGCTTCCGTCAGTTGTAGGCGGCGGCTCCTCGTCGCACAACTATTACGGCGATTTCTGGATGTATAAAAGCACAGAAAACGGGACGAGAAAATATCTTTTATACGGCGGTGCTGACGATAACTCGAGACTTAGCGGAATTTTCCATATGCGTGCCGCAATACTGAGTGAAAATTTTTCATTCTCTTCCTATTCGGCAAGAATTATGTGTAAGTAATTATATTATGGGTTAAAAATTAAAGGCAATACCTTACACCTTTCGGGTGTGGTATTGCCTTTTTTACTTAATAGGAAACTTCTCTGAAACGGTCGGGCAAGGAAGGTTTGGTAATATCAACCTATCTGCTCGAATTGCGTGTCGAGACACTCGACTTTATATTACTTGAATTTTTTTATGAGGTTGTCCTTTTTTTCTTTGAGCTTCTTAACAGCTACTTTTCTGAAGACTTTGTTGTAGTTTTTCTTCAAGACATAGTTGAAGCCCTTTTTATGATAATTCTTCCAGAATTTTTCTCTGTCCTTCGGTATTGCAGTAGGTTTGTACAGATTGGGGTTAAAGGGTATTACCTTGTCTATGACGGTTGGCTCATAGTCAATATCATTCGTTATACTGTCAAAAACTGATTCTGCTTTGTCGGTATTCAAAAACAGAAGTGATACGCCCTTGTTGTCGCTGAATCCCTTTACCAGCACGTCAATGCCCCAGAAATCTCCGAGGGTAAAATCAGCAGGGCGGTCAATGTTAGCAAATTTACACTCGTAGCAGGCAGGACGGTACACGTCAAGTCCGCCGAAAAGATAAGCGTATTCGTTGGTGTTGTATTTTTTATCGTCAACCCAGATTGCTTCCTTCTGACTTCTCCAGCCGAAGGCTTTATCCCTGAAATCAAATTTTGTAACCTTGCCGCCGTACTTTTTCTCGCAGTATTTTAAATAATCTGCGTATATTTGCGGGCTCGGAACACCGTGACAAATAATATCACAGGTAATGAGCTTTTCGGTATCCGTATTTTTAAGGTAATTCATCAGCCCTGCAATCTGACAGGGTGTGCCCGAATATAAGACGTACATTCCGTTTTTAAGGTCTGCTTTTACCTTGCTGAAGGTATCTGCAACATCGCTCTGCACATACTTTGTGCCCTTTAGTCTGTTGCGCTCCTCAACCGTTTCGGTGCGAAGATGGCACACCTTGAGGTCGTCTGAATATCCGGCTCCGTAAACTGTTCCGCCTTTTTTCAAAACGTAGTCGGAAATAGCAATAAAAGCACCTCCGCTGCGGCTTGTTATACGAGTATCGTAATCCTTGTGCTTTACTGCATAGGCTTTTTTTACGTGATTTCCGCTGTAGCTTCCCACTACGGGACATACCTTTTTGCAGGCACCGCAGTTAATGCATTTTGTATTGTCGGTTACGGGATATAAAAATCCTTCGCTGTCAGGCTGCATTGTTACAGCCTGAGTGGGACATATATGCTTACACGCACTGCATCCGCTGCATTCCTGCGGTGAGGAATAAATCTGCATTTTTTACCTCCGATTATTTACTGTGTTTTATTTTTAATTTCTTAAACAAAGTGTTTTTAAGCTTGCCAAGCTCTGCTTTGTTAAACAGGATAAATACGCTGACAAGATAGCCTAAAATTCCCGCAACAAAGCAAACAATTATAAATGACGTCCAGCTTGACATCGGCGCAAAGATGCGAATGATGAAGAATATTGCAAATACCACTCCGAAAGTAATCCAGCCTCTGAAAATCGTCGGGTAGAATATTGTGCGTTTCTTCTTGAGCAGATAAGCCGAGTAAATCGGAACAAAAATTAAAGAACGCAGGCTCATCAGCAGAGAGCTTACACCTGCAATGACAAAAGCTTTGTTTGCAGGAGATAAGTCGGTGAAGTTGACAATTAACAGTACCGACAGGGTGCTGGCAACGCCGATACCTAATGAAACAAGCACGGGAACCTTGAGCTTGTTGAAAACCGAATTAAGCATTGTAAGTGCCTGAGTGTGCGCAGTGAACAGATACATAATTGTGGTAAGCACAGATATAATCTGTATGATATTTATCTCCTCGGCTGTTTTTGTAGGCTGCCAGAGGGTGTAGAATTCGTTGCCGAATGCAATAAATCCTGCAAGCGGAACGGTCATAATAAAGCTTTGCACCTTTGAAGTAAAGTTTACCTCTTTGACAAGCGAATCCATATCATTCTTTGCGTAAAGAATGGTGTAGTGAGGTGCAAAAACTCCCGATAATGTTGAAATCAGCACAGCGATGCTTTGAGGCACTGTTTTTGCGATTGACATAAGTCCCATAAGCGTTGCACCGAGAGTCAGGTTACAGATGAGCAGGTCAAGTCCCGACAGGAGAGTTGCACTAAGCTGACTGATTGACATCCACACGCCCGAGGCAATCAGTGCCTTAATCATTTTAAATTCAAAATCTCTGAGATTTGTTTTTATCTCGGGCAGAATATGTTTTTTTACCGAAATGCTTACAATCAGCAGGAACACTCCGCTACCCAGGCTTGCAAGTGCGATAAAGTACAGTTTTGCCTCAAACATTGAGAACAGAGCCACAATCATAGCCACTTTTATAAGATGCGAAATGATGCTTCTTATCGAGTTGATTTCAAGCCTGTTTTTTACGTACGGAGCAGTTGTGAAGATAGCCGTAACGATGCTGATGATATATGTAACGAAGGTCAGCGCAAAAGTGATTTTAACGCTTGTCACAAGGTCTGCGGGCACGTTGAGAATTACGTCAATATATAATGTCAGTCCGGCAGAGGCTACAAGCATTACTGCGGCAAGAAACAAATCGGCGATAAATACGGAGTTAAACAGCGTTGTCGCCCTTTTTATATCTCCTCTGTGATATTCCACCGAAATGAATCTTCCTGCCATTGAGTTGAGCGCAGAGGTAACAATTGTTGCATACTGAACAAAGTTGTTGGCAAGTCCTATAAATCCGTATGCCTCTGTTCCGAGCGAGGAAACCAGATAGGGCGTCAGAAAAAAGTTGATGCCTATGGTAACTGCAAAGGAAAGGATACTTGCGATGATGTTGATTGACATCTGTTTTCCCGTTGATTTGGTTGACATATGATTTATACCTTCTTTATTTTATTCTAATCTGATTCAGAAAAACGATAATTTAGCCGAGTGCCTCGGCGGGCAAATCGAGTGGAAAAGTCGGTTTGTAAAGATAAAACGGTATCCCGACCATTAAATTGATATATCGGTGACGTATCGGGACGTCAAGGATGCCGTCCCCTACGGATATAGAGGAAACGTTTGTATTACA
>DKWR01000053.1:33580-50733 GCA_002491825.1 Ruminococcaceae bacterium UBA7147 | reverse complement strand
AACTCACATTTCCGTAGGGGACGGGTTCCCACACGTCCCTAAACGTTGTCGATATATCAACCAACACTAGGAAAACAACCTTATCCAAACAACACGCACTATTACAAATCCGGAGATTTGCGTGTCGAGGCACTCGATAAATTATAGTTTATAAGACATAAGCGGATAGCGTATTTATGTTAAGGTGTTCAGGACATCTTATACAGAATAAATCCGATCGGAGAAAGAACGAGGGTAAGAAAACGCTTGCCCTTGGTGTTTACACTTCTGAGAACCTCTCCCAGCGACATTTTATTTGCTTTGCCGTCACGGGTAAGCCCTATGAGATGTTCGATATATCGCTTTTTGTCATATGATTTGTAATCCCAGCACTCGTTGATATAGTGCAGGTGCATACAGAACTTTTCCTTTGATGCCTTTTTTCGGTTTACGTTAGTTACCGCATTTTCCTGATCGTTGATGTAGTATCGGAGGGCTTTGTTGATGTAACGTGCCTTGTATTTTCTTCCGACTCTGTTCCAGATTATATTTTCGGGATAGAACTTAAAGCCCTTTTCCTCGGGTGACGGAAATTCTCGCACAACGTCGGTGCGTACCATTCCCCACAGCTCTCCTTTTATTTTATACTTAAGCTTGAAATCAAGGTCGTTGCTGTCAATATAATCTGTATTCATCGGTGTTCCGTGTATATTGCCCTGCAAATCGCTTGTCCTGCACGATATGCCGTAGAAGTCTTTTCTCTGCGCTTCGGGTATTTTGTCCCACTCCGAAAGAAATACCTCCAAAGCGTCGTTGGTGCAGGCGTCGTCGGAATCAAGGGTTATAAAAAATTCTCCCCTTGCCATCTTTGCCGCTCTGTTTTTGGCAACGTGTTTGCCGCTGTTTTGCTGATAAACATAAATTATCTCAAAAAACGGCTTGTCTGCTTTAAAAGAGTCAACAAGAGCCTTGGTGTTGTCTGTTGAACCGTCGTCAATAATAATCCATTCAAAATCCCTGAAGGTTTGATTTTTCAGACATTCATAGCATCTTGATAGCGAGCTTTCTCTGTTGTATGTGGGGGTGAATACAGTGATTTTTATTTGATTCATACAGTCTGCCTTTCGTTATTCCGTTATTTTCGTAAGATACTCAATCGACTTTTGGCGTTCCTCGGAAATAATTTTATCAATATTTTCCCAGTCAATTTCAGTTTCTTTTGCCTCGCCGTTTTTAATTTCACGCTTTATTCCGAGCTTGTCAAGCAGATTTTCGGCACGGTTGTTTCTGCCCTGAGCTGTATCGTATTCAACAAAAAGATTTTTATGGAAAATAACAGAAAAAGCAGTGCCGTGAAATGAATTTGTTACCACATATTCTGCGTTCAGGAAATAGCCGAGAAATTCCTCTACAGAAGGTGCAGACAAAAAGGTAAAGCCTTCTCTTTTTGTGTGAGGAATATCTGTGATATAAATAACGGGAATGTTTTTTTTCTTCGAAAGCTTTGCGGCAAATTCAACCATAGACTTAACGGGTTTGACGTTAAACACGAGAATGTACGGCGTTTTTTCCTTTACCTTCGCAATACTGCGCCACTGTTTGGACGGAAGAAGAAAGGTCGGGTCAATATTTACCTGAGCTTGCTGTCCTGTTGTCTTTCTGACAATATCAACTGCACTGTCCTCTCTTACCGAAAAGCTCTGAAAGCCCTTGAGAAGCTCACGTATAACGGGTACCTTTTCATCGGGAATATCGGCTGCGCCAAAGCTTGCCGCATAGCTGTATTTCTGATTGTCGTCGGCAAATCCGAGAAAATAGGCAGAGTCGGGATTTACTCCCTTTGCGCCTGCTCCCCATACCTGATCGCTTCCCGAAATGAATTTATAATAATCATTTTTACAGCTTTTTACGGTATCGGAGTCATAGGTCTTTTGGCTCACATTGAGATAGCCATTGTAAAAGCTCTCAAATTGCCTGATTCTTTTTGCACGCTTTCTGAATAGCAGGACAGACTTGAGAACGGATTTAACGGGGTCGTTTTTCCTGAACTGAAAAGGCTTGTAGCCGTTAATTATGGATTTACAGCGGTAGTTTACAATTTCACATTCTCTGCCGATATTCTGAATTGTCTTTTGCAAAGCATAGCCCTGCAAAACAGCTCCGTAGTTTTTTGCGTCGTGAAAGGTTACAATACCGATTTTTTTCATACTGTTATGCTCCTTGGCTTAAAGTCCGTAAACGTCTTTTTTGACGGTATTAAGATAGTCAAGCGATGCTCGGCGGTGAAGCGCAAGCTTTTTTTCAACGCTGTCCCAGTCAACCGGTGCTTCGGGATTTGGGTCAGCACTTTCTGTAATCTCTCTGCCGCTTATGCCGAGGTCAGCCATAAGCTCTTCCGAGCGGTTATTTCTGCCTCCGAGATAATCGAACTCAATAGCGTAATCCTTCTTGTATATAATGGAAAATGCGGTGCCGTGAAACGAATTTGTCACAACGTAGCGTGCATTTTTAATCAGCCATACAAATTCATTTGCCGTTACGGGGTCAAGGTAGTTTACGCCCTTGACTCTGTTTCGGCGATTTTTCTGAATGGAATAAATTTTACAGCCTGTTTTCTTACCCAGCCGTTTTGCGTAAGCAAAGAGATTTTTCGGAGTTTTTACATTGAAAAGGAAAATATACGGCTCGTCGGGATTAATATTCTTTACGGGAGCGGCAATTTTGTCCCAATCCTCCGCCTTAAGAAGCAGAGTGGGGTCAACGTTTATTGTTGACTCACGTCCGAGAAGATTATTTATAATAGCAGCCGCACTTTCCTCACGTACGGAAAAACGCTGAAAATCCGAAAGAAGATTTTTGAAACTTTCAGCCTTGTCAGGCGCAAGCTCCTTTTCTCCGATACTTGCGGCGTAGGAATATTTTTGTTCAGGCAAGGCAAAATTCAGAAAATATACCGGGTCGCCGCCCACGCAGACGGGACTCCAGACCTGATCGCTTCCTGCAATAAAGGCGGCATATTCGTCCTTTGCCTGACAGATATTTTTTTCGTTAAAGGGACGGCTTAATTTCATATATTCTGTCCTGAAAGCAACCGACTTGCGCCTGTCAATTCCCGTCTGTCGCATTGTCAGAAAGGAACGCAGAATTGCCTTTGTTTTATGCTTTTTTCCGAATCGGATAGGACGGATAAGGTGTGAATACATAAACGGGCAGGTGTAGTCAATGATTTCGTTTTCTATACCGTTGTTATTCATAAAGGTTTGCAGAGCATAAGCCTGAAGCTTTGCTCCGTAGCTTAAAGCCTGATGAAAGGTCAGAATACCTATTTTTTTATTATTCATAATCTATTAAGCTCCTTTTTGATTTTAACGTCGGAACAGAATTTCTGTTATGTATTGAAAGCATTATACCTATCGCAAAAAACCAGCAGAAAACCATCTGTCTTGAATAAAGCGGATTGCCCGTAACAGCGTAAACAAGCAGCATTATCTGAATATACAGCGAGAAAAACAGCAGATAAAGCGAGTCAGTGTCGGACGAAAGCTTTTTTATAAGCCGTATGGACAGAACAAGAGCAGAAACGGCGAAGAATAACAAAAATGCAGAGCCGATAATACCAAGCTCGCCGAAAGCCTGTAAATAGCTGTTGTGTCCGTTGTAGAGCCATTCCTGATTTCCTACCGTCATACCGTGGTCGTAGGCGTATTTGTTAAATGAGCCAAAGCCTGCGCCGAACTTCCAGCATTTTGAAATCATCAGATAAAGATAAGACCAGAGCATATCTCTGCGACCGAGGGTTTCCATATTTTCGCTGTCCATAAAGCGGTTAAAAATATTTGCAACCTTTGGCACGAACATAACAAGAACAAAGAGTGCGCCGAGTGCAATCAGCGTAATGCAGGCGGCGGTAAACACTTTGCTGTGTACCTTTGATACAATCATAAACAGAGCAAAGCAGACAATGCAGATTATGAAAAGAGTACGTTTGCCCGTAAGCATAAGGGCAATAAAAAATATAATAAGAAAGAGGATTTCATTTTTTTTCAGTTTTCCCGAAGAAAAATACCTTGCAAATAAAATAGCAACGCCGACATTCAGAATATATGCGGCTTCGGCTTTTTCTCGTGCAAAGCCTGAATAAGCGCCCATAGAAAGCTCACGGGTTATGCTTTCGTTTACCGAAGGCGTGTTCAGCGGATTTACTATGAACTTAAAATACCTGAGCATACAGTTTTCAACGAGTGCGCTTAATATTATCGAAAACGCAATTACAAGGCATATTACGAACATTACGCTCAGTATTTTTGAGAATGTCCTGACAGGCAAATCCAGAAACAGCAGAGTAAATGCGCAGACGTACAGCAACAGCAAATTCAGCGTTTCCTTTTGGTTATATGAATAGAACAAAGAAATTGCAATAAACGCTAAAAGCAAAAAAGCCGATAAGGTGACTGAATTAAAACGCAGCTTTATGTCGGAAAAAACAAACATAAATAAAAACAGTATGCCTGTTGTATAAATCAGCGGAAGTCTTAAATTGAGCGGTACGGCAGAGGCACCGCCTACGCAGATTATAGGAAGAGCAACAATCAGAAATATGTACCACAAATCCTTTAATTTTAATTCTAACTTATTTTTCATTACAGAAATTGCTCCTTAATGGAAATCAGTTTAATTATCAATACTTATCAAAATATTCAGTCATAAGACAGAAAAGCTTTTTATTTAGTTTCAGGACGGAAAAACGAGTGTAGTCCTTTTGCTTAAGATACTTTTTGCAGTATTTTCTGTCAAAGCCCCTTATGTAGGAAATAATTTCCTCACGCTTATCGGAGTACTTTTTGTATCCGCCCATTGTAATCATTCTCTTAAGAACACGAAGTGAAGTAGAAATTTTATTTGCAACGGCGTAGTCCTCAAGCTTGGGAAAACGCTCTTTTGTAATGTCAACAATTCTGTCGGCAAAATATATGCAGTCAAAAAATTTATCGGAAAAGCCGTTGAGGGTTGAGGAACCGTCCCTCCTGAAGTAGGTATATTTAGCAACGCTTTTGTGTACTGTTTTTTTCGAGTTTACGGCTGCCTCAAAAAAGTAGAACATATCCTCGTTGATTTTTCTGCCCTCTTCAAAACGAATTTTGTCGCAGATTTCTCTCTTGAACAGCTTTGTATAAACCCCGATGTTCATATATTGAGTGAAAAATTTGTATGCAAATTCGTCGGGTGTATTCCATATTTCAAGCTCGCCGTTTGAGGTCGTCTTTTCACTGCCGTTTGGCAGAACTATTTTTACGTCTACCATCGAAAGCTCTGCGTCATTTTCAAGCATAACATTGCAGAGAGTTTCGTACAAGTCCCTGTCGGGCAAATCGTCACTGTCGCAAAAGCCGATAAGACTGCCCTTTGCAGCGGCAATTCCGTTGTTGCGAGCCGCACAAACGCCTGAATTTGGCTGGTGCAGTACTCTTATATTTTTATATTCTTTTGCAAATCTGTCGCATATTTCGCCGCTTTTGTCTGTTGAGCCGTCATCAACAAGGATTATTTCCAGATTATCGTATGTCTGGTTTACAAGCTCAACAAGCGTTTTTTCAAGATATTTTTCAGCGTTGTAAATCGGAACAATTATAGAAATCAGCGGATTATTCAAAGCAATCACCTGTCATCAGTTAAAGTCAGCCAAAGCCCTGTCGAGAAAGGCAAGGGATTCTGCCCTGTGGTTTTCAACCTTTTTATGCACTGTATCAAAGTCGATGTTGTTTTCAACAGCGTCAATGTTGCCGTCAAAGCGGCGGTCGGAAAGACCGTAGTTACTGCAAAAGCTGTCAATGCGTGAATTCTTTGAAGAAATGCTCTTGTCGGAATAGCGGTTAAAAACGAGAAACTGCTTTTTGTAAAGCATTGAGAAAACCGAGCCGTGAAACGAGTCGGTAAAAATATATTCGGCATTCCTGATAAGATTTACAAATTCAGCAGGACCTACGTCAAACGGTGCATAGTCACCGAAATTTTCGTCAGCCTTGTTGTAGCTGTCCATATGATGTGACGTAACGATTTTCAGTCCCTTTTTCTTTGCAAATTCCGTTACGGCGTTGCGGTATTCGGTGGATTTTCCGAGGAAATAAGCGAAAATATACGGCTCGTTATACAGCTTTTTGTCGGGGATTTCTCTGTCCCAGTCGTCTCTGTCGAGCAACAGAACAGGGTCAACAACAACCTCTGCCATTTTGTTGCTAAGGCTTTCAACAAGCTTTTTTCCGCTGTTTTCACGGACGCTGATAAAGTCCATTCTTGACAGAAATTTATTGTAAAGACTATGATATTTATTCTCAATCTGCGATACGCCGAAGCTTGCCGCATAGGAAATCTTGGTTTTGTCGTCGGGCACAAACATAAGGTTGTAGAAATTTGAAGTAATTCCGCCGGGTGCCCACAGCTGGTCACTGCCGACCATAACGGCATCGTACTTTTCGGAAGCTTTGCACAGCTCGTCATAGCCGTAATACATCGGTGAAAGCGAGGTGAAGTGCTCCTTTGAAAATTTTGCAAGACAGGAATTTCTGATGTTATTGTCCTGTTTTAACTGCGGATGCATTAAAAGCTTGAGCTTTTTCTGGTATCTTACAAGCACACGGTCGCTGATAAAAACAGGATTGAAAAGCCTTGGAAGTGATTTTGCAAGCAATGCAGGTGTAATTTTCTTTTTGTAGCGTATGATTTCAAAGTCAATTCCTCTTCTTTTCAATTCAACTGTTGTGGCATAGCTTTGGAGCTGACTGCCGTAGTTTCTGTGCTGATAGCAAACGCATATTCCAAGCTTTTTCATAATATCAAATCTTTCTTTATTTTCTGACTAATTTCAAAATTCTCTGCTTTATTGAAACAGGTATCATCTTTTTAATTTTTGTTTTCGGATTTATTTTAAATTTCAGCTTTGTCTTTACATAGAGGTCAAAATCTCCGTCAATTCCGTCATAAATGCTGTCACGGCAGGCAGGACGCTTTGACGGTGCGACAAGGTTGCTGTTTTTAACAGCGGCTTTTTCAAGCGTTGAGGGGATAGATTTTACACTGCCGCTTATTTCCTTCCACGCTTTTTTGCCCCTCTCACTGTTCACAAGCACAAGCGAAACGCCGTTGCTGTCGAAAAATTCGGGGTGCATTTTCTGTATTCCCCAGTAGTCGGCAAGCGTTATGTCACCTGCACGCTCGGAGTTTGCGAATTTGCAGTTGTAACAGCTTTCACGGTAGGTTTTGCAGTTTAAAAAGGCATTGTAATACGCATCAAAAAAGCCGTAGTCTGACTTGCTTTTTTTGCCGCTTGAGGCTTTGTAGAATAAGTCCCAGCCCTGTTTTTCCTTGCTCCTGAAGTTGTATTCAGTGAGCTTGCCGCCGAGTTTTTTACCCATAAAGTCAACGTATTTTGCAAATAGCTTAGGACTCGGTACACCGTGACACACGATGTCGGTAATAAGCAAATTCGGGTAATCCTTATTCAAAAATGCCTTAAGCCCTGCCGCCTGACAGCCTGTTCCGCTGAAAAGCACCTCTCTGCCGCTTTCAAGTTCCTTTTTCACACGAGTGTAAATTCCGCTTGTGTCGCTCTGAACATACTTTGAGCTTTGCAGTCTGTAAAGTTCGTCTTTGCTCTCGACGGCGACGTGCCTTGCAACAAGGTTTTCGTCATAGGCACAGCCGAACACAACGCCACCCTTGTCAAGCACGTTAAGCGCAAGCGGAACAAAAATTCCGCCCGAGGTGCTGTTGAAAACTGCATTTCGGTCAATGTATTTTGCGGCGTAAACCTCGGGATTTTTCCCACGTTTAACGTCAGTAGCAATCGGACAGCGTTTAGCGCAAAGTCCGCAGTCAACGCAGAGGTCAGCGTTGACAACAGGATATAAAAATCCCTCTTTGTCATATTCAAATGTAATGCATTTTTTCGGGCAAAGCTGAACGCATGCGTTACAGCCGCAGCAGTCCTTGCCGACCTTCATTATATTATTCAAGGCACCCACCTATCATATTTTCAAGAGTATTGTATGACTTCTGCCGTTCAACTTCAATTTTCCGATTTACTTCATCAAAATCAATTGTGTTGTCGGCAATTGAAAAATCGTCATATCTTTTTAAAATTCTGTTTTCATAGCCGATAAGCTCAAGAATACTCGAAATTCTCTCGCTGTAGCTTTTTGGCAGAACGTCAACAAACTGCGTGTTTAGTCCGATAGCAAAGGCTGTTCCGTGGAAAGAATCCGTCAAAAAGTACTCGGCATTCTTTATGTACCACAAAAATTCTTCAACAGGAGGACAGCAGATGAATTTTCCGCTTCGTACCATATGGTGAAAGCAGTGGCTTATTCTGTAGAGCTTTAGACCCTTGCTCTTTGCAAAAGCCTTTGCGTATTTGTCAAAGCTTTTGTTGGGGTGGAGCTGGTAAACGAGGACGTATTTTTCGCTGCACTCACGCTTGGGTATGATTTTCTCCCACTCGTCCTTTGTCAACAAAAAGGTGGGGTCAAGCACCTGACTTGCGTTTACTCCCAGCTCCTCGGCAATTTTAACGCCGCTGTTTTCTCTTACCGAAACACTGTCGTATTTTTTGAGCAGATTTGAAATAACAGGCTTGTCCTCGTCCTTCACTTCACTTCCGCCAAAGCTTGCGGCGTATGAAATACGCTTTTGTCCGTTCTTTAAAAAAGACATAAAGTAAACAGGGTCAATTTTGTCGCAGGTAATTGTGTTCCACACTTGGTCACTGCCCGTCATATAAACGTCAGCCTTCGGACAGTCGTCAGTCAAATCCTGCTCGCAATTGTATTCCTTGTCCGTCACCTTTACAATTTTTCTGTACTGCTCAAAACGCTTGCCGGCGTAGCTGTAAACAGGCTTTTGCGTGAGCATATATACAAGGCGTGTAAGTGCATTTTTATTCCACTTTGAGCATTGCAAAAGCGTATGAACAAGCTCCTTTGGCTTTTCATCACTTCTGTAGTAATTTATGCAGACGGGATTATAACCGAGCTTTTCAATTGCAGTCTGCGTTGCATACGCCTGAAGCACAGAGCCGTAGTTAGAAACCGTATGACGTGTAAGATATGCAACAGTTTTGTCTTTATTTGTACGGCTCATAGTCATTCTCCCTTGTGTTTTATAATGAGTTTTTCGTATATATCAAGCAGTCTTTCAATATATTTATCGGGATTGAAGTCGGATTTAGCCGAGTTAACGGCATTTTCACCCATCTGTCGGTATTCGTCATCTGAAAGTGCGCAAACCTTTTCTATGCAGTTTTTAAGGTCGTCGCTGTCAAACGGCTTGCAGATAAAGCCTGTTTTACCGTCCTCAACGATTTCGGGAAGTCCGCCGTAATTGCTGACGATTACAGGCTTGCCCTGCGACATAGCCTCCATAATCGCATAAGGACCGTTTTCGTACCATTCGCTCGGCAGGATAATGCACTTTGCCTCGGCAACGTATTTTTTCAGCTCGCCGCCCGACTTGAAACCGAGCATTTTTATTTTGTTTCCGAGATTTTTTTCGTCAATATATGACTTTACCTCGTCCTCTACGGGACCTGTGCCGAGTATGTAAAGAGGAATGTTACTGTTAAGCTTTTCAACCGCCTTTACAAGCGTAAGCACACCCTTTTCCTCTGAAATTCTGCCGAAGTAGAGAAGATAACCATTGTCGGGATTATCCGACGAGTAAACAGTGTCAACAGGCAGAAAGTTTTTCATATGTATTATTTCGGAATGAATAATTCCCGACTCCTCCAGCTTTTTCTTGTAAAAAGCAGACGGAGTAATGAACAAATCAATGTCGTCGTAAATCTTCATTCGCTTGTAGTTAATTGCCTCGATTGCGGCAAGCGCACTTTTTGCCGTTGAGCCTTTTACGCACTTGTTCTTAATGCAGCTTGAGTATTTTCCGTGCAGGCAAAGCTCGCACACCTTGCCGTTTGAAAGCATTTCGTGATTCGGGCAGACGCAGTTAAGGTCGTGAATCGTAAACACAATCGGTATGTTGTATTTCCTGATTGCACGAACAATTGAAAGCGTTATGTGGCGGTGCACAAGGTTGATGTGCACAACGTCGGGGTGCTCCTGCTCAATCAGTGCAGATATGCTCTTTTTAGCCTCAAAGGAGTACAGCACACGAAAGCCAGCCTTAACCTTCTGCATTTTTGAAATATCGCCGTTGAAATCAACGTTGCTGACGAAATACTTTTCCTGCTCGCAAGGGCGGTTATTCTCGTCAGCCATTGCAAAGTAAATTACCTCGTGACCGTGAGCCTGCAACAGCTTTGCAAGTCCGAAATAGTAGGTTTCACTGCCACCCTTGACGTAGTGATATTTATTTACAAGTAAAATTTTCATTTATTACCTTTTGCCTTTCAGTGAACGCACCATAGGATAAAGCTTTGAGTGCACAAGCGAAATCACCGCAATCATCAGGCCTTTAGGCATAATGTTGCAGACCGTTGTCATAAGTTTTTTGCTCTTTTTTCTGTCGTCGGGGTATTGCGGAAAGTCCTTCCACGGCGACATTTCCTTGTATTTTAAATAATCACCGACAAACGGGTGATTGTTCTTTTCGTTCCAGGGGCGTGTTCCCGACATAAAACAGGAGGTGTAGTGGATAATGTATGGGTCATTTACAGCCTCGTTATATTCCTGCTCGCTTAAATGATGCTCGGGCTTTCTGACCTTCATCAAATCCTTGAAGTTAAAATCAAAGAAAATCGTCATTGCGTCATACTTTGTGTGAATTACCTTTACAAGTCCCCTCTTTGAGAGAACACCGTTTAAAACACCCTGATCAACATAGGTGATGTCACCGTTGTGGGCGATTATAAATTCAAGAAAGTCCTTTTCAACATTCATCTCACGCCAGCTTTTTAAATCAATAAGCAGAACGCCGTTGTTGGTGTAGGTGCTGTCTGTAGTGAGTCCAAGCTCGGTTTTGTAGCGGTCGCTTCGGCAGTCGTCAACTGCTCCGACAACAGCCTTGCCCAAATCCATATTCCAAAGCTCGGAAAGAGAGTGGCGAATTACCGTATCGCAGTCAAGGTAGATACAGCGGTCAATGGTGTCGGGCAGAATTGTGCAGAGGAACAGCCTGAAAAATGTGCTGATATTCCACCTGCCGACTTCAATTTCAACGCCTGCCTGCTTGTTTAAATCAGGTCGGGGAATAAAGATAATCTTTCTGCCGTACTGCTCGACCATATCCGAAAAACGCTTTTTGTTTTCGTCAGTTATGTTGTTGTCAATCATATAAATGTTGATTTCGTCAGCGTCCTTGTTGTTGTAAAGCAGTGAGCATATTGATACGCCCGCAATAGGCGAATAGCTGTCAGAGCTTGAATATACTACGTTCATATACCCTCCGAAGTTTTAATAACCCATAATACCTTGTTTTTACAAATACTTTTCCTGAAATTCCTTGAATGACTGGAGATTTTTGTCCTTGTCGGCGAGAATAAGGTTTTCGATTCCGCCGATTTCTTCAAACGGCCACTCAACGCCCAAATCGGGGTCGTTGTACATAATGCCGTCGTCGTATTCACCGTAGAATTTTTCACCGCACTTGTACGAAACAACTGACGGCTCTAAAACTAAATATCCGTGTGCAAAGTGCTCGGGAACGTAAAGCTCGTTCATATTTTCCTCGGAAAGATAGAATCCCTGCCACTTTTTGAATGTAGGCGAGTCGGGACGTAAATCAACAATTACGTCAAAAACCTTGCCCTTTACGCATCTTACAAGCTTTGCCTGCTCGTGCACACGCTGGAAGTGGAGCGCACGGATTACGCCCTTGTGGGAAACAGTGTAGAAAACCTCGGCAAGGTTGTGCTCAAGACCGTTAGCCTCGAAAACCTCCTTGGAGTAATCCTTGATAAACGCACCTCTTACGTCTGTTGCGCAGAACGGTTTGATGAGGAATGCGCCGTCAAAATCAGTTTTGCAAAATTCAAATTTCTGTATCATAAAATCTTCTCCTTAAAATACGACGAAAAGGGCGAACATTGTCCGCCCTTATTTTCATTCAACGGATTTAAGCCAGTCCATTGTCAGCCTTGTGCCCTCGGCAAACGAAACTGAAGGCTTGAAATGGCAATCGGTTTCAATGTCGGTTGTGTCAAATGCATCAAGCGGCATATTCACTCCCGTAAACGGCACATCTCCAAAAATCAGCTTTGCGTCGGGTGCAAGAGATTGCTGCATCTCAATAATGAACTCCTTGAGCGGTCTTGCGTTGCCGCTTCCGATTGTGTATTCCTTGTTTGCAACGCCGTACTCGCCTATTGCGGCAAATGCCCTTGCAACGTCGGTAATATAGATAAAATCGTAGTTCTGTGTAGCCGCAGTAAACTGTAACGGCTCGCCTGCGATAATTTTTCTGATTGTCGAGTTTACAAACCTCGGTGAAAGCTCTCCCACTCCGTAGGCGTTTGTGATTACAGCCCAGCAGAGGTCGATGTCAAGCGAGTTTGCAATCGGCTTGCAGATTGAACGTGCAATAAGCTTGCCTGCTCCGTAAATGTACGGCAACCCCGGCTTGCTTTCCTGCGTGTAAACTGCGGTGTAGGTTTCCTTTTCCATAATCGAGCCTGCGTTTACAAACTTCTTGCATTTCATTTTGTCGGCGGTACGCAGAGCCTTTGCCGTCCACAGAGCGTTCTGTAACTGAATTTCCTCGTCACAGCGCAGAGGACCTGCCGAACCTACCCACGCAAAATGATAGAAAACGTCAATATCCCTGTCGCTGATTTTATCATACAGAGAGTCGATTTCCGAAAGCTCGCAGTAAATGATTTCCACGTTTTCAAGCTTTTTTATGTTGTCGATATTTTCGTTTTCGTCCTTAATAATTGCAAAAATTTTAACTCCCCTTGAGTTAAGCTCCTTGCAGACGTTTGAGCCGACAAAGCCGTTTGCGCCCGTTACGATAACCTTGTTCATAATAACACCACTTTAAATACTGCAATTTAAAAATTCGTTTATATGCTCGTCCATACATTTGCGAACGTCGCATTTTTCAAGCCATACCTGCGACCACTCAACCGTCTTTTCAACGGCGTTGGTAACGTGCCAGTGCGGTTTCCAGCCGAAAACGGACTTTAGCTTTGAGCAGTCAAGCTTTAAGAAATTCGCCTCGTGAACGGCGTTTTCTTCGCTTTTGTCAACACGCTTGATTTTTCCGTCTGTGTATTTTACAAACAAATCCACAAGTTCGCCCGTCGTTACGCAGTCGCACTCGTCGGGACCTACGTTGTAGTAATCAGCAAATTTTATATTCTCATACTGCGCCTTTGCTATCATAAGGTACGCATAGAGCGGTTCCAAAACGTGCTGATACGGACGTGTGGAGTACGGATTTCTTACCACAATGTCCTCGCCCTTTTCAAGCGCACGAACGCAGTCGGGAATGATTCTGTCGTTTGCAAAATCTCCGCCGCCGATTACGTTGCCTGCTCTTGCGGTGGAAATTGCCACCCTGCCGTCTGAAAAAAATGAATTTTTGTAGCTGTGAGTGACAAGCTCGCTACAGCTTTTGCTGTTCGAGTACGGGTCAAAGCCGTCGAGAGGCTCGTTCTCACGATAGCCCCACTGCCACTCTTTATTTTCATATACCTTGTCGGTGGTCACGTTGAGAAACGATTTTACGCAGTCGCTCTGCCGCACACATTCAAGAATGTTTACCGTTCCCATAACGTTGGTTTCATATGTATATGCAGGCATTTTGTAGCTGTCACGCACAATCGGCTGTGCCGCAAGGTGCAGGACAATTTCGGGCTTTGCGTCGTCAAATGCCTTTTTTAAGCTGTCATAATCACGTATATCGCCGATTACAGAGTTTATGTCAGCGCCGATATTTGCCGTATCAAAAAGATTAGGGGTTGTCGGAGGGGTAAGCGAATAGCCGGTAACCTCTGCACCCCAATTTGATAAAATCTTACACAGCCAGCTTCCCTTAAAGCCGGTATGTCCCGTAATAAAAACTCGTTTTCCTTTATAAAAGCTTTGCATCAGTCGTTCCACACCTTCCAGGGAGCTTTGTTTTCTGCCCACAGCTTTTCAAGCTTTTCCTTGTCACGCAGAGTGTCCATACACTGCCAGAATCCGTTGTGCTTGTAGCACATAAGCTGATTTTCTTCGGCAAGCCTTTCCATAGGCTCACGCTCAAACATAATTGTGTCATCCTTAACGTAGTCGAGAACCTTCGGGGAAAGTACCATAAAGCCTGCATTTATGTAGCCTGAATCAACTGCACTTTTTTCACGGAATGCCTTGACTTCGTTGTTTTCGGACAGATCAAGCACTCCGAAACGGCTGTCGGGCTTTATTGCAGTCATTGTGGCGAGTCTGCCGTGACTTTTGTGAAAATCAAGCAGAGCGTTTATGTCAACGTCAGCAACGCCGTCGCCGTATGTCATAAAGAACGGCTCGTCGCCGATATAGTTTTTAACTCTTTTCAGTCTGCCGCCCGTCATTGTGTTAAGTCCCGTGTCAACAACGGTTACCCTCCACTGCTCGGCTCGCTTGTTGTGAACGATAATTTTGTCGTCCTGTGTAAAATCAAAGGTAATGTCGGAGGTGTGCAGAAAATAATCGGCAAACCATTCCTTAATCACGTGCTGTTTATAGCCTGCACAGATTACAAATTCATTTATTCCGTAAGCGGAATAAAGCTTCATAATGTGCCAGATGATTGGCATTTCGCCGATTTCAATCATCGGCTTGGGTTTGAACTGCGATTCTTCGGAAATCCTTGTTCCGAATCCGCCTGCAAGTATTACCGCTTTCATCAGTTACCCTCCATAATACATCGCTGTTATTTTGCACCTTCGCCTTTGAATACAGAAATTACAGTTTTAAAAATAATCTTTATATCAAAAAGCAGAGAGCGGTTTTTGACGTAATAAATCTCCATTGCTCTGCGCCTTTTGTAGCTTGTGTCACTTCTGCCGTTAGCCGCCCAGAATCCCGTAAGACCGGGCTTTACGCTTAACAGCATATCCTTGTATTCGCCGTAAATTTTCGTTTCAACTTCCATAATCGGACGTGGACCGACAATTGATAAATCACCTTTTAAAATATTGAAAAGCTGCGGCAGCTCGTCAAGGCTTGTCTTCCTCAAAAACTTGCCGATTTTCGTAATTCTGGGGTCGTTTTCAAGCTTGAAGTTCTTTTTAAACTCCTCTTTTTGCTCGGGAGTGAATTTTTCAATAAGCTCCTCGGCATTCATAACCATACTTCTGAATTTGTAAATGCCGATTTTCTTACCGTTTTTGCCCACACGTTTGTGTACAAAAATAACGGGACCTTTGCTCGTTGCCTTTATCGCAATGCTTATAATAATGAAAAACGGCGAAAGCAGAATAATAGCTATTGCCGAGCAAATAATATCGGCAAACCGTTTTACAAAATCGTAAACAGGCTTGTTTGCAACATATTTACTTGTCACTTTTGCAGTATCAAAATTGCAGTATTTCATTGCTCTGTCCATTTTCCCTCGTTTTTTAGTCCAATAAATATATAAGCGGATATAATTTATATCAACTGATGTTCAGCATAAAATTTCAGTATCCGTAATATCCGTAAGAATAATTACCGTAGCCTTTTTTATATTTTCTCGTTTCAGCAGGCTTAACCTTGTTAATAATAATACCAAGCGTCTTGCCTCCCGAACGCTCAAGCGTTTCAAGCGTTTTGTTAAGCTGCGGATATGTTGTAGAGTTGTTTTTAACAACAACAACAACTCCGTCAGACGCCTTGATAATCGGAACAGCGTCAATTACGACGCCGATTGGCGGTGTGTCAAAAATAATATAATCGTAGTCTTTCTCTACCATTTTTATAAAGTCAGCCATAGCTTCGCTTGCAAGAAGCTCCGATGGGTTCGGAGGAACAGCACCGTAGCATACTGCGTTCATATTTGAAAGCTTTGTTGACTGAATAATCTCGTCTGCCGTACATTCGTCGTTTAGGTAATTTGTAAGTCCCGGTGTAGGAGCAAGCCTGAGTGCAGAATGAACGTGAGGACTGCGAAGGTCGCACTCAATTACAAGCACCTTTGTATCAACCTGCTGTGCAAGCGCCGACGCTACGTTCATAGCCGTAACGGTTTTTCCCTCGCCCTTTGACGAGCTTGTGAAGGCTATCTTTTTGCAACCCTTTTTTATTATTGAATACGCAATGTTTGTTCTTGCTGTTTTATAGGATTCCCTGATCTGAAAGCCGAGAGCTTCGGTATCAATTGAACGGTCGATTTTTGCTTTAGCCATTTGTAATCACCTCTCTGTTAGTCTTTCTGGGCTTGTGCCGCTTTTAAGTTCTTTGCAAAATATTCAAAATCGGGAATAGCGGCAAGCACGGGTATGTTGTTGATTGTAGTCATATCATCATCATATTTAATCTTAACGTCAAAGTAATCACGTACAAAAGCGATGACAAGTGAAATTACCAGACCGATAAGCAAAGCGATTAATACATTTCTCGTTACATTCGGTGAAGTCGGATTCTGGGGAGTAGTTGCTTCGTCAACAATCTTAAGCTTTGCGTTGTTGCTGAGAAGCTCCGAAATTGTACCCGGAGCTGTTTTTGCAACTGCGTCGGCAATGTTCTTTGCCTCGGCAGGACTGTCAGAAACAACGTCAGCCTTGAAAACCTCAGTGTTTTCAACACCGGTAAATTTAACCTTTGACTTAAGCTCGGTTGAGGTGTATTTGCTGTTGAGAGTTTTTGAAACAGCTTCGTAAAAATTATTTGTATCAAGAAGTTCTATGTAAGTAGCAACGAGCTTTGAAGAATAGTTGTACGCACTCAAATCTTCATAACCGCTGTTTGAGTTTTTGTAATCGGTGCTTACATAAAGCTTTACAGTTGCCGTGTAGCTCTTTTTAATGAAAAATTTGGTCACAAAAAATGAGCAGACGGAAAATAACAGTGAAGCAATTATAATGAAAATAAGATTTTTCTTAATTATCCGCAGTATGTCCTTAAATGAGATTTCCATAAAACAAACTCCTCAAATTCATTGTGAATTATTTACGCTGAATAACTGAAAATCAACGCACAAATTCCATAATACAATATGTAATTATATTATATAATAAAAATTGAGCTTTTTCAATAATATAATAAATAATTTCAATAAAAAACAAA
>DKWR01000053.1:10705-33390 GCA_002491825.1 Ruminococcaceae bacterium UBA7147 | reverse complement strand
AATAATTTCAATAAAAAACAAAAATAATGTTGAAATAACTTTGATTTAGTAAGTAATGCAAAAGAATTACTTAATCATTGAATAAAAAAGCAAATATTTTATTGTACAAAACAATTTTTCCTTATGCAGTTAATAAATGGATTTGCCTATTATAAAATATAGGAAAAAACGACAAAATTCAACAGGAATATTATACCATCTCCAAGACAGAAGGATATAATAGAAACATTGATTCTTGAATCCAAAACAGCGAATGCACAATCGGCGCACAATAAAAACTGATAAATAAAGTGAATATATTTTGCGTTTTGCTATCGGAATGATTATATTTTGTTCTGAAATGCGATAAAAGTCATAATTTGTTGTTTTGTGTTCAATAAAAATATATTTTTTTCAAAATTTAGCAAAAAAAGCTTTACAAATAAAAAAAGTAGTGATATTATTCATTTATAAATCGCTATGATTTATTTCGTCGGTAATGTACATAAGGTACAAAGAAAAATAAAAGGTGGTAGAAGATTATGAAAAAATTATCGGCAATTTTTGTTGCACTTCTTCTTGTTGCCGCTACTGCAGTTACCGCTTTTGCGGCAGGTATTAACAGCAGCGAGCAGGCTGTTCTTGATGAACTCAAGACATCAGTTGCAATGAAGGGTGGAGAAATGGTTATTCCCACTGAATATGTTAATCAGGCTGAAAACTATTTCAACACAATTGATATGACAGAGGCACAGTCAAAGGACATTATCGCTGTTATCAAAGACGGTAAGAATTTCCTTGCTAATTCAGGTGCTTCAAATATTGCAGACCTTTCATTTGCTCAGAAGCAGGAGCTTCTCGCTTACGGTGAAAAGGCTGTTGCTGTTCTTGATATGACAATGTCATATGACAAGACAACTAAAAAGCTTACAGTTCTTGATCCTAAAGGTGAAGTAGCATTCAGCGCAGTTCCTACACTTTCAAAGTCAGGTGCTGTTTCAGAGAACCCCATTAAGACAACAGGTTCTGACGTAAACTACTTCGGCTTTATCGCACTCGGTGCAGTTGCAGTTGTTCTCGTAGCAGGCGGCGCAATGTTTGTTGTAAAAACTAAAAAAGAAAGAGCTTGATTTTAAATGTCTGATAAAAAACGCAGACACAGGCATAAAAAATTTGATGGGAAGAGTTTTATAATTCTTCCCATTATCTTTTTGTTCGGAACCTATATTGTGCTTTATCTGGCGCTTGCTCCGAGCTTTTCAACTATTCTTTCTGCGGCGGGGATGTTCTTTTCTGACAATGAAAAGGATTACTCCACCGAATATGAAAATATTTTTGTGCCTGTTTCGGAAAACTCAACTTTACCCACGGTAACAAAAGAAGATAAGAAATCATACGTAAAAAACGACGCTGTTGAATACCCCAACTACGGCAATCAGTTCGGCGAGCTTATCATTGAGGAATGCGGAATTGATAATAAGCTGTTTTTCGGTGACGGCGAGGTTGCACTGCGTAACGGAGTCGGAATTTACAACGGCAGTTTTATTCCCGGTTACGGCGGAACAATTCTTGTTGCAGGTCACAACAACACCTATTTCAACGGACTAAAATACGCTGAAAAGGGACAAACTGTTGTTATCCGCACAAGCTACGGCAATTACGAGTACCGCATTACCGGTACAGACGTAAAAAAGGCAACCGACAGGACTGCTTATGACTTAAATGCAAGTTATGAAAATCTGATTATGTATACCTGCTATCCGTTTGACGAGCTTGGACTTACCGATTACAGATTTTTTGTTTATGCAGAACTTGTTTCGGGTACTCCGATTGATAAAAGCACAGAGGAGGGCGAGTAATTATGGCTAAAAAACCCTTTTCTTCAAGAGTCAGAAACGCAGTATTTATCGTGCTTTCGTTTTTGCTGACCTTGATTTTGTTTTTGCTCTCAGTCTGTACGGTGCTTGAGGCTACGCTGTTTAATCCGGAGTTTATTTTTGACAATATGAACTCCTCAAACTATTTTATTGACAAGAGTGACGAAATTACAACAAGCCTTATCGATCTCGGATATGCCAGCGGACTTGACGAAAAGTTCTTTGACGATTTCATTGACGAGGTTATGTTGTGCGATGACACAAGAGAGTATCTTGACAATTACTATTCGGGCAACGGCGCAAAGATTGATACAACTGATTTTAAACAGAGCTTTAACGCAGAGCTGGATAAGTATATTCAGGAAAACAACATCAAGAATGTGAACGGAAAAAGCCGTGATAAGCTTGTAAACAAAGCGGCACAGATTTACCGTTCTTCGCTTGAAATTCCTCTTTTCTCAAAACTTTCTGCGTACTTTCTGACTGCAAAAAATGCAATGCCGTTTATTCTTGTCGGTCTTGTGGTGCTTGCAGGCGTTATCTGCGTTGTGCTTATCTTTGCGAATAAATGGAAGCACAGAGGCATTAAATATATCTGCTATGCGACATCGGGCGCATTCCTTACCTTGGGAATTATTCCTGCATATTTAATGATTACGGGTAAGATTTCTCATTTAAATCTTGATTCCCGTGCACTTTATAATATGTTTGTACAATCTGCAAACAGCATATGCATTGCAGTTTTGTTCATTTCACTGTTCTTTTTGCTCGTTTCAGTCGGACTGTTTTTCCTTTTCAGACGAATGTACAAAAAAGTTAGCAGTTAAATATTACCTAAAAATTAACGGACTGTTGCAAATTCGTTTTGCAACAGCCCCTTGTTTTAGTCATATATCTCCCTGCGGTGTCCGATATTAAGGAGAAGAATTGTTATTTTTTCGTCCTGAATTTCTGCAATTAATCTGTAATCACCTATTCTGTAACGCCATTGACCGCTTCTGTTGGCGGTCAGTCCTTTGCCGTGCAGACGGGGATTCTCACAATCTACCAGATTTTTATCGATCCAACCGTAAATCAGTGCGGCGGTGTGTTTATCAAGCTTTTTTAATTGCTTAACTGCTTGTGCTGTATATTCAACCTTGTACTTCATCAAATTAAACCTAACATCTTTCCGACTTCATCGTGAGAATAGGTTACAGGATCAGCCTTGTATTCTTCAACAGCTTTGTTATAGGCTTTAAGGTCATATTCGTCTTCAATACGTTCAAGAACAGATTGACGAAATAAATCAGAGACGCTTATATTGTTCATTTCAGCGTATTTTTTTATCAGCATTGTATCTTCGTCGCTTAATCTCAAAGAAACAGTCATAAAGACATCTCCTTTCTGTAATACATTGTACTACAGAATATAAATCCTGTCAATATTTTATTTGAACATATATTTATTCTTTTCAAAAAATATTACATTATTAAAAATCAGGACTGTCGCAATTCGTTTTGCAACAGTCCGTTTTATTTTACTCAATATTATAAAATCTTTTTGCATTTTCGCAGGTGATATTCAGTACCTCCTGCACGCCCATATTACGAACGGCGGCGATTTTTTCAGCCGCATACAAAATCATTGAGCTGTCACAGCGTTTGCCACGAAACGGTACGGGCGCCATATACGGTGCGTCGGTTTCAAGCAGAAGTCTGTCAATCGGAATTTCAGCTGCAACCTCAACGCTGTGGCGAGCATTCTTGAATGTTACCACTCCGCCCAGGCTGATGTACATTCCAAGCTTTACTGCCTCTCTCATCAGCTCCACGCTTCCCGAAAAGCAGTGAACAAGCGCATTCGGGCGGTATTTTCTGAGCAAATCAAACGTATCTCCGTGAGCCTCTCTGTCGTGAACGACAAGTGGCATTTTTAAATCGAGCGAAAGCTTAATCTGCTCCTCAAACACTTTTTTCTGCTTGTCCTTCGGAATGTCCCAGTGGTAGTCGAGTCCCGTTTCGCCGATTGCAACAACCTTTTCGTGCTTTGTAAGCTCTGCAAGCCTGTCGAGATAATCAGCCGGCATATCGTCAAGATTTTCGGGGTGAAAGCCGACTGCGGCATACATAAAATCGTATTTTTCGGCGTATTCAATGCTCTTTTCGGCAGTCTTTAAGTCAACCGAGTTGTTCACAATTCCGCATACGCCCTTGCTTTTAATATTGTCAAGCAGAGTGGAACGGTCGTCGTCAAACCACTTGTCGTCGTAGTGAGCGTGTGCGTCAAAAATATTTTCGTAATTCATACTGTCACTCCGTACTGTTGCGGATAATTTCAACCTGCCTGCTTTCAAGAACAGGAATAATTTTTTTCTCCATATCGTTGCGGTCAGCATACATTCCGATGTTAATGCTGTCGGCACTGTCAAGATAAAGGTCATACTTTCCGCTGTTTCCGTCAGGCTCGGCGTCAAGGCAGACAATGTCGCTGTAGCTGTAAAAATTGCCCGTCACGTCAAAATAGTGGCTGTTGACGTTCACTCCGTATTCGTAAACTGCTATGCCGTTGTTTGCGCTTAAAAAAACGAAAATCAGTGCCACAAGGTAGAAAATATAAAGTATTACTCTCATTCGCTTTTTCGATTTTTCGGAGTTGAAAATAGCGTCGTAGTCCTTCATTTTCTGATATTTATTCTTGAAAAACTTGCGGTAAATGCTTTCTTTCAGAAAATATGCGGCTATAAAACTGCAAAAAATCGCAGGGATTATACAGCATAATGCGTTGTACGGCTCAAGCGGACTTGCGTAGAGCGCCGAGTGATAAAGTATTCCCGAAATTGCGTAGTACATTCCTATGCACAAAGCGAGAAAAGGAATCAACAGAAGTCCGCAGGAGGCGAAATAAGGAACAAAGCCGCTTGTACCGTGATATTCCTTTAGCCCGCCCTTAAGGCATTCATAAGCCTCACCCGACACAGGCGCAGGATTGTCGCAATTCTCAATGTATTCAAGCAGTCTGTCCTCGTATGCAAGGCGTTTTTTCTTCTTTTCGTATTTTCTTTGAGCCTTTTTGTAGTCGCCTGCAAGAAAATCCCTGTATTCATCGGACGCAAAGGCGCACTGCTCAAACCCGAAGTAAAGGCTGAAAAGATACTCGTACACCTCGTCAACGTTTACGCTTTCGCCGTTTTCAAACTCGCTGACAATATCCTTTTCAAAGTCGATACCGACTGTTTTCAGGATATTTTTACGCAGTACCTCCTGAATTTCAGCCATATTGTCATCGGAGCTTGCAAAGTCCTTTAGCTTAGGATAAACCTCTTCAAAATCCTTTGCGAGCCTGTCAAAGCATTTTTCCATCCGCTGTTCATTTTCGATAAAGCAGTAGAACCAGCAGGCAAAATTGTCGTTGTCAAACAGTCCGATAATGTCGTACATCATACATTTTATCGGAAATTTACTGCGTTTTGAGAAGTCAACGATTATGTTCAGACCGCTTTTTTCAACCGAACCGCCGCATTCAAGGCAGTATTCAAACTCAACGTTGAAGCGGTTAAAACAAAGCGTACCGATAGCCGAGTCCTCGTCACGGATAAACCGTGTAGTAAAAGCCTCGGTTGTGTCAGCAAATTTATTAAATTTTTGTTCAAAAACAGTAATTATATCATTAATCATTTCGTTAAAACAACATTATAATATTATATAAATTCGGAGCGGAGCGACCATTAATTCCGCATTCTGCATTCCGAATTAATTAGCTCACTCTTTCAGCTTATTAAGCTTTTCAATGTGCTTTGCACGCTTGTAGCGGTACAGAATATTCTCCGCCCATTCCTTGTCAATCTTGATAAAGCCCTTGAGCTTTTTGTCCTTGATTGCAAATCTGTCGATAATATCCTTTGACTTGCCGTAGATTTCAAGCCTAGCCGTCTGCACATACGGCTTTCTCTCCTCGCCTGCAAAATATGTAAAGCCCATCGTGTTTGTTTCCCTGTCGTACATCGAAAGATAACCGTCCGTAATCTCCGCACCGCCGAGCTTTTTAGAAACAGTCTGGCTTATTGCAAGCTTGGTAAGCTCAACCGCCATATCGTCAAGCCCCGATTCAAAAATAAAAATCTTTTCCTTGAACGAGTTGAAATCGGCAGTAATCCTCTTGCTGATGTTGCGCAGATTGCTGTACTTTTCCTCCAGCTCCTTGTCGCATAGCTGATAGCGGTCAATTTTCGGGATAAGATAAACCATAAAACGGTTTTTCATATCGTTGTACAAAATCGGGTAATTCAGCCTTGCTCTGTAATTGCACGACGGACAGTGCCATGAAAAAAGCTCACCGTCAAGCACCTTGCTTCTCAAAGCCTTATTTACGGTTGTGTTCACGCTTGTGTATATTTCTGCCTTGCCCAGCTCACCGCACATTGGGCAGACAATAGCCTTGTTTACTATGTTATCGGGCATATCTGACACCTCTTTACAGTTAATTATATCAATTGACTGTGATTTTCACAAGTAAATTTTAAAAAAATGTTGATTTTATCAAAAATATCTGTCATAATAATAATATAATTATTAAACTCTATTTCCGCACAACGTGCGTTTTATTGCAAGGAGAATTGATATGATGATTTTTGATACAGTAAAAGGAACTGTCAGCACAGCGGTTGACACTATTTCATCTGTTGCGCAGTCGATTGTTGAGAAGAACAGAACAAATGCAAAGCTCAACAGATTAAGACTTGTTATGAAGAGCGAAAGCGAGCTTATGAACAGAGCATATATCGCCCTCGGCAAACAGCTTTACGAATCGCAGAAAAACGGCAAAGCAGTTTCTGCCGAAAATCAGAAAAAGCTTTTTGAGGTTATTGAAAAGTCAAAGGCGAAGATTGCCAGAGCAAGAGAGTGCTACAGAAAGATTGTTGACAGTCAGAACGATATTTTCTACGGCAACCCCGACGAGGAAAAAGACTACAGCACAAAAGAGGTGGTTGACATTACAGTAGCCTGCTCAAACGAGAGCGACTATAAGTCGTCACCGTTTGAAAGCATTGAAGCACAGGTTAAGACTGCCGTTGACGAGATTAAAGACGAGGCTGAAGAAACCGCAGAAAAGGTTGAGGAGAAAGCCGAGGAGCTTAAGGAAGAACTTACCTCTGCCGACGAAGAAACCGAAGCCGAGGACGACAGCGAGTCCCCCGAAGGCGAGCTTTTCTGATAATATAAAATAATAAACGCTATCCCTGCCCGATTAATTTTGGACAGGGATTTTTTGTTGGCTGTTGCAGATATGATTCATTTATAGCATAAAATTTGCACTTGTTATTGACAAATTATAGTAAAACAGTATAATAATAACTGTAATAGTATATAGTTTTATAACAAACGAAAAGATTAGGAGGAATTGTAATGAGGAAAATGAAGAAACTGACATCTATCTTTATGGCGGTAATTATGGCGTTTGGTGTACTGACTGCTGCACCGTTTTCGGCGAGTGCAGCTATAAATTCAGATCAACTGTATTTATATAAACTATTATTAAAAGAAGTTCATGATAATCCGCTTGATTATGTTTATTTGTTTGACAATAACAAAGCGGATATTGAAAAATGCAGTTTTGCTGTTGCAGATGTAAACGAGGACGGAACAGACGAACTTATTGTTGATTATACAGAAACATACACGTTGGGTATGTATTCCGAAATTTTTACAGTCAACGATTATAATCATCTTGTTTCACTCGGCCGATATGGTGCATATCCGGAATTTTATAAATACGGATATATGGTTCTTAAGGCAAGCCATAATCAGGGACCGGGAGATGCTATATGGCCATATAGCGTTTATTCATACAGTAATTACTCTAATAGATTTAACAGCGTTTATAGTGCATATAGCATTGACAAAAATAAAGATTTTCCTAACGAATACAATCCATCGGAAGACGTTGACCATGATGGCGTTATATACGTTGTAAACGACGAAAAACTGACAAAAGCACAATATGACGCTTATGTAAACGCATATATTCCGAACAAGAATAAAAAGAATATTTCATGGAAAAAGATTACTAACTCAAACATTAATAATTTAGGTGCACCTACTTCAGTCAAGCTAAACAGAGGAACGCTAACTCTCGGTGTGGGTGAAAAATACGGACTTATCAAGACTGTTTCACCGTCAAGCGCAAATCAAGCCTGCACATGGTCGAGCAGTAATTCGTCAGTTGCTTCCGTTGACAGCAGCGGCAAGGTGACTGCCAAAAAGTCGGGAACGGCTAACATCACCGTAAAAACAACAAACGGAAAAACTGCAACGTGTAAAGTAACAGTCAAGCCTGCCCCGACAAGCGTTAAGGTAAACCCGACAAGCGTAACTCTCGGTAAGGGTGAAAAATACACAATCAGCGAAAGCACAAACAGCGGCTCATATGCATGGGGATTCAGTTGGAGCAGTTCAAACACTTCGGTTGCTACAGTTACAAAAGGCAGTGCAAACAAAGCAACTGTAACGGCTAAAGGCGTCGGCACTGCAATAATCACAATTAAAACCTATAACGGCAAAACCGCACAATGCAAAGTAACAGTTAAAAATGCACCTACAAGCGTGAAGACCAACCCGACAAGCGTAACTCTCGGTAAGGGTGAAAAATACACAATCAGCGAAAGCACAAACAGCGGAGCATATGCAAATGCGGCTAACCTGAAATGGTCAACTTCAAATTCAAGCGTTGCCACAGTTACAAAAGGCAGTGGCAACAAAGCGACTGTTACCGCAAAGGGCAACGGTACAGCATACATAAAAATCACTCTTTACAACGGCAAAACCGCAACGTGTAAAGTAACAGTTAAAAATGCTCCTTCAAGCGTAAAAACAAACCCAACAAGTGTTACACTCGGCAAGGGTGAAAAATACACAATCAGCGAAAATACAAACAGCGGTACATATGCAAATGCGGCTAACCTGAAATGGACAACGTCAAATTCAAGCGTTGCAACCGTTACAAAAGGAAGCGGCAACAAAGCTACAATTACCGCAAAAGGCGTAGGTACAGCATACATAAAAATCACTCTTTATAACGGCAAAACCGCACAATGCAAAGTAACCGTTAAGAATGCGCCTTCAAGCGTAAAAACAAACCCAACGAGTGTTACGCTCGACAAGGGTGAAACCTACGTAATCAGCGAAAGCACAAACAGCGGAGCATATGCAAATGCGGCTAATCTGAAGTGGTCAACTACAAATTCAAGCGTTGCAACCGTTACAAAAGGAAGCGCAAACAAAGCGACTATTACCGCAAAAGGAAACGGAACTGCGTACATAAAAATCACTCTTTACAACGGCAAAACAGCACAATGTAAGGTCACTGTAACAGACAAAAATAAAATCAGAGATGATTTTTATAAGTAAGCTGTTAAGCGGGAGTTACGGTATCTTTGACGATGCTGAAAATATGCTGAATGACTATTATTTTGCAGATTTGAATTATGACGGAGTAAACGAGCTTTTCTTTGCACATCACAGTAACGGACGAGGCGCTCACACAGAATGCGATGTATATTATTACGATAACGGTACAGTTAAAAAAGCCAGCGGAAGGATGTACTCACCGGATTTTTCTGTTTACTATAATAAATCAACAGGAAAATATGAAAGCTATAACTCAACATTTGGTTGGCTCGGAGCCGATATTACAAGCTCGGGACGTCACGATAAATATTGGTACGGAAACAGTATTATTTCTTTTGACGGAAATAGCGTAAAGGAAAATTACTACTCGTCAATTTATAGGATGGATGACAGTTACACATATTATCAGGGTGCAAAATCTTATAAAAATTCAGACGGTTGTAAAAAAATAACAAAAACCGAGTATAATAAGCTTAACTCCGATAAATTAAAAAATAAGATAAACGCTAATGCAAAATACAGCTTTGTTGATTGCAAAAAATGGAACTCTTATTCGTATTCACAAAAGAAAACAGCACTTCTTAATTCCTACAATTCTTTTAAATATGACAGATATTAAATATTATCAGTCTTTTACCCCTGCCCGATTAATTTCAGGCAGGGATTTTTGTTTTTAGTGAACCATTTTATTTCTCTTGTGTCTTTTTATTTGAGAGGAGTGAAAGCCGTGAGCTTGTGCAGACTGATAAAATACAGTATAATTATGGACAGCAGGAATTATAAGCTGTCAGACGTGACAAAAACAAAAATTATGAACTTATTTGACAGAATGAAGAGAGGTGAAATGTGATGTGTAGGAATGAAAATAAGATAAACTCAAACAAGCTTGCAAAATACGTTGCAAGGGCGCAGAGGGGCGACAGAAAGGCGATGGAGCGTATTGTTGACGAAACGAGCGGATATGTTTACTACTACTGCCTTACGCTTTTGTGTAGTGAGGACGAGGCAAACGATGCGGTGCAGGAAATTTATCTTATCGTTCTTAAAAAACTCGGCACGCTTGAAAACCCAAAAACTTTTCTCGGTTGGCTCAAAACGGTAACTTCAAACCACTGCAAAAACAGGCTTGCACGAAATAAAAATTATTCAAGTCTTGATGACGAGGTGATTTTTGAAAACGCCGAAGAAACGGACGTTCAGCTTATTCCGCAAAAGCAGATTGAAGCGCAGGAAATCAGAAATGCCGTAGTTATGGCTGTGAAAAATCTCCCTGATTTTCAGCGTGAGTGCGTGATGATGTACTACTACAACGAAATGAGCGTTTCGCAGATTGCCGAAATTCTGGAGATTAAAGAGGGGACTGTCAAGAGCAGACTGTACAATGCAAGAAAATCCATAAAATCGGAGCTTGAAAAGCTTGGTTTCAGCGAAAACACGCTCGGCGGATTTTCTCCGCTTGCATTTGTTGCGTATTCGCTTATGAGCGACAGCAAAAAGTATTATTGCCACACAAGCCTTTCTGCCTTATCAGAAAGCGGAGCAGTTGCAGGTGCTGTTTCAACAGCGGCAAAAACGTCACTCGGCATAAAAGCCGTATCGGGAATTGCGGCGGCAGGTGTGCTTGTTACCGGCGGAATAGTCGCCCATAACGTAAAGCAAAACACGCCTGTTCAGGAAAGCTCTGTCAGTCAGATAAGCGAAAGCACTTCGGAAAATACCACTCAGCCGACAACCAAACCGACAAATGAACACAAATGGACGGCAGAGGAGCTTTACTACGCATACGGCTTTACGGACGAGCAACGCAGAACGGAGATTAAATTCAACCCAAATCTACCGCTTAATTCACAGCAGAACAAGGACTATGTCTACGACAGAATGAATAACTCGATTGACTACTTCAAAACCTTGCAGGCAACCTACTATCATTATTGCAACGGTGAATATACGTTTTATGCTTCCTATTGCATTCAGCAGGGAAACAATCGAAAATCAAAAATGCTTACATATAACGGTGACGGAGTGCCTGTATCGTATTATGCCTTTGACGGCACATATTCAAAGGAATTCAGTTTTGGAAATGATGTATCGCTGAGTGACAGCGAAAACAAGGAATTCAGTCCTGATATTGCGGAAGAAATCAGGAAAAAACGCAGTGAAAAGTATGCCGAAGAGCTAAATAAGTCAGAAGAAAACAGGCTTATCGGCAAAAACTACTATTCGCCCGATGACTTTGAGCTTGACGTAAGCGCACTTCTTGCAACAAAGGAACGCTATCATTATTCGGAAGATGTGGGGGACTATATCTGGGAATCAAGAGGTTTATCTTACGAAACGCCTTTTGCGTACGACCATTATTTTCCGCAGAATTATGCGTTTGATTTTTTGAGGAATTTTGACAGTTGGCAGATTGACAGGATTGATACGGTTGCAGGACGGGAGTGTTTTACAATTTCGGGAAGTTCTGACGGCGAAAAAGGCTATACCTTCGAAATGTCGGTCGACAAACAAACAGGCTCACTGCTTGCATTCAAAGCCGAGGGCGGTATTAACGTTGAGATTATCACCACCGAATTTACAGTTGATTCAACGCTCGATTTAACAATTTTTGACGATTTGTCAAAGCTGTAAAATTTAAAATA
The DNA here is from genome assembly GCA_002491825.1 of Ruminococcaceae bacterium UBA7147. Taxonomy (GTDB): domain Bacteria; phylum Bacillota; class Clostridia; order Oscillospirales; family Acutalibacteraceae; genus Ruminococcoides. Next base: position 21,507 of record DKWR01000053.1, on the reverse strand, counting down.
AGCAGCTCCCCCTTATGTGAGGGGAGCTGTTTTTTCGCTGTCAAAACCTACTAATTAATTTGCGTCTGTTTGTGTATCAAAACAAAATTAAACTATAAGATTAAAAAATATTGCAATTCGTGAGATAATTATAAACAGTAAAAACAATATAATAATAAAATCAGCACAATACCGTTGACTGAATGATAAGATTATGATAAAATGATGATAATAAAATAGGTGGTGATAATATATGCTAAACATAAGACCAATTTCGGATTTAAGAAATAAGTTTACAGAGATTGAGAATACTGTTTCAAACGGAGAACCGGTGTATCTGACGAAAAACGGATATGGTACAATGGTTGTGATGAGCATTGAGCAGTATTCACGCCTTACGGATTTAACAGAACTCAAGCTTGATGAAGCAGACAGACTTGCAGAGTTGGATGATACACGTATGGAACATAACGAATTGTTCGATAGAGTAAGGAGAAAACTTGATGAATAAAAAGTATTCTTTAAGGTATCTTCCTATCTTCGAATCTGATTTATATTCTGCGGCTGAATATATTTCAAATACGCTGATGAACAGACAAGCGGCTGATAAGCTTATAAATGAAACAGAAAAAGCAATTCTGAAAAGACTTGAAAATCCTGTCGCATTTGAACCGTATAATTCGCTCAAAGACAGAAAGCATAAGTATTACAGGATAATCGTAAAAAACTATTCTGTGTTCTATGTTGTAATTGACAATGTTATGGAAGTAAGACGTTTCATTTACAACGGAAGAGATATAAGTAAATTCATATAACAACAAAATCCTCACCTTTTCGGGTGAGGATTTTACTCTTTTTTGCGTTTCAGCGTACGCAGATATGATTTTGTTTCTTCGTCGATTCTTCGGCTTTCAATGCATTTCTGAATTGCCTTGTTAAAGGTTTCGTCGTCGAGCGAGTTGTTGTGGAGATACTCCATTGTCTTGTCCTTGCACTTTGCAAGTGCTGTTGCAACAAGCCACGCTTTAGCCATACTGACGTAGTAGTATGTGCTTTCTACACTGTCGCACCGCTTTAAAACATCGTCAATGTATTCTTCTTCAAGGTAGTAGTCGAGCATAACGACAAGCGCAATGCGGATTTTCCAGTCGTCCTTGCTGTCAAGAAATTTTTGAATGTAGCCGAAAAATTCGCTTTTATATTTTTTGATTTCTTTAAGTCCGGCACAAAAGCAGTCGCAGATTGCCCAATTGTCAACCTCATCTGCAAAATTGTCAACCAAAGCGGTAAAGTCATCAAAATTTTTTGTCTTTATAAGTCCCGTAACAATCCCCCGAACCATACGCTCCTCGTAAAGCTCGGACTTTGAAACATCTAAAAAGCTCCTTGCGTTGCCCTTTGAAATTTCCTTGCCGATTTCACGCAGACGTGGCATTCTGATTCCGAGAATGTCGCTTTTTTCTGCATTCGGAACGAGCGAGGAATGAAAGTTGCGGTAATTTTCGTCAGCCTGCGTTTTTAAAAATCCGACAAATTCAAGGTAATCATTTTCCGTCCATTCGTTAAGTTGTAAATTCATAAATTATTTCCTTTTTCTGTCGTATTCCTCGCAAGGCGTGTTTAAGTCGAGGTACGCAATATCGTGGTGCGGTACCTGCTTTTCCTTTGGCGGAAGCTCCATATAGTTGCCGAAAACCATTGTCAGATACTCGTCATAACCCGCCATACACGGCATTTCAAGTCCCTCAAAGGTCACATAGTCAATGCCTTCGTAAATGTGCTTGGGATATTCCTTTTTCATCCAGTACGGCCCTGCGCAAAGCTCGGTGACGCACTTGTTTTCTTCAAGCTTGTACTTCGTCATATGCCTTTCGGCGCAACGCCAGATTTTGTTGCGGAGCTTTTTGCCCCTGAAAATTGAGAGCAGAATTTTACTGCCCAGTCCCATGATTCCGCCGTGATTTTCTGGTACAATCTGCGCCAGAAACAGCGAGTAAATCATCGTCCATATGTACTGCATTTTGCGTGCAAAACGGCTGTCGGGGCAGACGTCAAGCGGAAAAACGTCAAGCACCAGTCCGTGCGGAATGTCAACATCCGTTTGATTTGCCTTTACCATTGTGTAGTTCGTGTCGGTAATCGTTATAAAAATATTGCCCGTAAACATTTCATCGTCGGTTTTAAGCAGTCTGAATCTGCCGTTGGCTTTCTGTTCTCTCCACAGCTTGTGGAGCTTTTCGTAGTCGGGGCGGGGCATAATTACGTCGATGTCGTCGTCCCACGGCACAAATCCGCCGTTTCGCAGTGCGCCGATAAGACAGCCCCCGATAAGATAGAAACGGAGGTTGTTTTTATCGCAGAAGTTTTTGAAATATACAAGCGTGTCAAGCTGTTTTAGCTGTAATTCACGCAAAAGCTGAGGAGTCATTTTTACAAGATCGGACAATTTTTTCACCAAGCCTTTTTACTAGTTTGGAGTGTGGAGTTTGGAGTGTGGAGTTAATGGTCGCTACGCTCCGAATTTATATAGTGCGTGTTGTTTGGAAAGGTTTGTTCGCCTCTAAAATATTAATTCCGAATTACGCATTACGCATTCCGAATTATCTTTTAATGGTGTTCTTCGCAATCTTTCTCTTAACCTTTTCAATGTGTTCCTTTGCGTGGCTGTTTTTGATTTTTTTCTGCCAGAACGGAATCTGAATCAGTCCGACAATCGTACCTATTCCGTAGGAAACGTGGAGAATCGGGAAGATAATCGGAAGCAGGGCAAACTGCGGCTGTAGATTTTTCATAGTAAAACAGCCGACTGCGTTTACAATGTCAAACATTCCGTAAACAATCAGCAGAGTGTAAAGCAAAATCGGAAAACCGAGCGCCGCAATAATTGAGCATAGTATAATCATCATAACAAACGCAAACGGCGCAAAGTGGAAGTAGGAAAGACATCCGGGACACTCTGAAAGCGTAAGTCCAATCCATCTGCCGTTTGAGTATTTCTGCCTGATCATATCCTTAAGGTTGTTTCGTGAATGCTGATAAGAGATTATGTCGGGGCAACAGCAGAGCTTGTAGCCTGCCTTGCGTATTCTGTAGTGAAATTCGTTGTCTTCGGTTCGTCCGAGGTTTTCGTTAAAGCCGCCGACATTCTGAATAACCTCACGTCTGTATGCGGCGTGAAAAAGGCTGTCGAGGTACTCCTTCTGCGTTGCAGGGCGTCTGTAGGATGCAACCGAGCTTCCGAACAGCGAGTCCTCGGCGGCAAGCAGGGTAAGCTTCCACGACGAAACGTCCGAGGTTATGTTCGGTCTGCCGCCTCCGACAACGTCCTCGCCCTGACTTAAGTTGTAGACATTTCTTGAGACGAAGTTCCTCGGGATTCTTGCGTGAGCATCAACCCTGATTATCACGTCGCCTGTTGCCGTCATAAGGGCGGCATTCCACGAAAACGCCTGATTTTTCTTGGCGCACTGAATAATAGCCACGTTTCTGAAACCGTAGTCGGTGTTTTTAAAACGCTCCATTTTTGCGCCTGTTGCGTCGGTTGACATACTGTCAACGAGGACGATTTCAATCAGCTCGTGGGGATAATCCTGAAGCTGAAAATCCCTTAAAACTCCGTCAAGAGCCTCTGCTTCGTTGTAAGCTATCATACACAAAGATACTATCATATCACACCTCTGTTTCTTTCAAGTGAAAACAGCCACTTTGCCGAAGTTGTCATAGAAGTCATAAGGTACGGCAGTGCGTAGAACGCAGGAACGACCAGCGCACACGAAAGCACAATCCAGCCGAAAAAGCTTAACACAAGCTTTAATGTCTTGGCAAAGTGTCTGAACGAAAAACCGATATAGCCGAACATATATTTTGTTGCAGGCAGGCTGTCGTCAAATGAATAAGCGACAAGCGGATAATGCACAAAAAGAAGATAGATAATTACTTTTATTATGACCGAAACTATGAAAAATACAATTAATAAAAGCGTGTTGAAATCAAACAAAAATCCGCTTTTCAGGCTTGCGCCTAAAACGTAGCAGGCATAGCTGTAAGCGTCAAGACCATATGAAAGCAGCGAGAAAATAAACAAAAGCGTTATGTTGATTACCAGAGTTTTAAAGTACCGTTTAGCACCTTTGAAAAAGAAAAATAAATCGGAAATTTCGGTGCGGTTGTAAAGTGAAGTGTTGCAGAACATTTTGAAAAGTCCGTTAATCAGCGGAGAAATAAGGATTGCGACAGTAAGCGCAGTGCATGCCGCAAATGAAAATATCAGCTTTTTGCCCTCTTTTATAAGACCTGTATCCGTATCAATCGCCTTTGCAAAAAATCCGAAGCCGTACAACAGCGCGTTAATTAATATCATAATCACGCATACAGCGAGCACTGCGGCGATAATGACAGACCAGTTGTTTTTCAGTGAACCCTTTGCTTGATTTTTAATAACTTTTTCGGTACTCATATGTTCTCCTTGTTGAAATAGCGGCTGAATTTGTCTTTAAACAGTGTAGGGAACGGTCTTGACCGTTCCGAGTCTTTTAAGAGTTGGCTTGTAAATCAGAGGAACGGTCAAGACCGTTCCCTACATTTGAGTGTGGTTATTTTCATAATAAAATTGATAATTATTAGAATTATCACAGTACTACATTTAATTGCTATTCCCATGCGTACATTCTGTACATTGCCTCAAGGCAAATCTGTGCGTGGGTGAAAAATTTTTCCTTGTCAACGCTTTCGTCGGCGTTGTGCATATTGACTTCGTCATCCTTGAAGTTCGGACCGAACGCAACGCCTTTTCCGTTCAGCTTTCTTGCGTATGTTCCGCCGCCTGTTGTGTAAAGCTCGGGCTTTTCGCCTGTTACGCTTTCATAGGCTGATGACAGAATTTCGATTAAGGCAGATTCCTTTTCAACGTAGAGCGGCTCCTCGTGTCCGAGAACGGTTACTTTCAGGTTGCTGTTTTTGGCAACCTTTTTAAACTGGTTTATAATCTTTTTGCTGCTTACCGTTACGGGGTAGCGTATGTCAAACTGCGCCTTGGCTGTTTCGCCCTCAATGTGAACGGTTGAAAGGTTAGCCGTAAGTGCGCCCGAAACCGAGTCGCTCATTTTAAGTCCGAGCGAACGTCCGTTGGTTTCCTTGTTAATCGCATAGTCAATGAACGAGCAGATTGAGCCGATGTCCTCGGTCTGATATGCATTTGCAATCAAATCCACAAGAGCGGTAGCGGCGTTGTAGCCTTTTTCAGGCTCGCAGGCGTGAGCAGCTCTGCCACGGCTGATAATCATAAGTCCGTCGATTGTGTAGTTAAATTCAAAATTGCCGTCGCTTGCGTCAGCAAGGCGCATAAGCGTCTGTTCGTCGTAGTTTGACGAGTCGAGCATTGCATAGGCCATATCGGGAACGGCGTTGAGCGCCTTGCCCGAGTGGAACTGCGTCAGGATTTTTGCGTTGTTGACAATCGTGCTTACCTCTAAATGAAGTATTCCCTTTTCTGCGTAGCAGATACCGTAGTCGCTGTCGGGAGTGAAAGCAAGGTCGGGGTACGGCTGTTTTGCAAAATATCCGTCCATATCTTCCATTCCCGTTTCTTCCGATGTGCCGTAGATTGCACGAACAGTGTTTCTGCCCTCAACACCGCTCTCCTTGAGCGCACGCAGACAGTAGAGATTTACAAGAGCGGCTCCCTTGTCGTCGGCAATTCCCCTGCCAAAGAGTCTGCCGTCTTTATCGGTAAGCGCATATGGCAGAACGCTCCAGTTGTTGCCGGCAGGCACAACGTCGAGGTGCGAAAGCACTGCGCAGAGCGAGCCGCCGTTTCCAAGCTCAACGTGTGCGCTTTTGTCGGTGACCTTTACGGATGTAAGTCCGAAGTCGTTTGCTCTTTTGAGAATGAACTCAAGCGCCTTGTTACACTCGTCGTCTTTTTCACCGCTTACGGATTCAAAGCCGAGAAGTGTGTTAAGGTCGTTTAAAAGCTCGTCCTTATATTCAAGAATTTTATGTCCGAAATTCATAGTTTATCCTCCTAAATAAAGGTTGTATTTATAATTAAGGTTTATCTGCATCTTCGTAGGGACACGGAGTGCCGTGTCCCTACGGTTGAAAATTAAACGTCACCAATATATCAATTTATAATCCGGGCAACCGTTTTTATCTAAATATCCGATTTTTTCACTCGATTTGCGTGTCGAGGTACTCGACCGATTTGCCGGCGGTGGCACACCGCTTCTTTCTTCTGTAAATTATTATAACCGCAACGTAAACTGCAAATGCAACAAGTGCGCAAAGGCTGATTTTTATTCCTGCCGATAATCCCGGAGTTTCATAGGTAAACTCGATTTCGCAGTCCGTATATCCCGGAACTTTTACAGCCATAAAGCCGTAGTTTACCTTTTCAATTTCAACCTTTTCGCCGTTCACCGTTGCCGAAAAGCCTTCACTGTAAGGCACGCTGAAAAACAGCAGGTTGTCGCCCGACTTGTTGCTGTATTTAGCCTTAAAGCCGTTGTCGGTGTATTTAAATACCGAACAGCTTGAATCAGCAAGCTTTGTGCATTGCTCCTTGTAATTCTTGTTGCCGTATCTGTATTTGTCAACAACGCTGTCAAAATATTCGGGATTTTTGCCGTAAAGCAGTTTGTATTTTTTGTCGCTGTAGCTTGTGATGTCGGAATACTTTTTCATCTGCTCCCTTGAAAGCACCATTGAGTAGAGAATTGCCTCGGTTTTGTGCACATCGCCGACTCGTTCAAATTCTTCCTCGGCAACAAAGGATTCATATGCAAAGCCCATAGGAATGTAATATTCGTTTTCGTAGATGTCAAAGCCGTTGCAGCTTTTAAGGTACCTCCAGTACGGCATTCTGGTATCTCCGTCCTCGTTGATGAACGAATTTTCACTGCCTGCCTTACCGTCCGACCTGTAGTCAAAGAGGTATTTACAGCTGAAAAGTCCACGCAGTCCGTAAGCCGAGGTGTTCGGACGGGACACAACGTCACGTGTGATTCCCATAGCGTCGTAAAACTGCATTATCGAGGTGGAAACGGAGCTTTGAAAACAATTTATGCTTTGAATCTTCCAGTACATAGCAGTGTTGTCAACGCACTCGTAAAAGTCGCTCCTTACCTGTTCCAAGTCGTCAATTTCAATGTCATCTCTTGAATTGAGAATATTCTCCCTGATAGGCTTTGTGGTAGAGCTTGAAAGCACTCCCGTTGTGATTATAAAAGCCGAGGAAACAAGCGAAACAACAAGTACGCCGCTGATTGAAGCAATTGCAAAATGCGGACTCCTGCCCTTGAATTTTTTAAAAATCAGAACAAAGGCGAGAATGCTCATCAGGGCAAGCAGAACGTAAATCCAGAAACGCTCAAACGTTGCCTGAACGCCGATTGAAAGTTCCTCCGTTCCGTCGTCGTTCTCTGTGATTTTCGGCATAAGACCGATAAGCAGCGCAATTCCTGCGGTAAGTCCCGTTGACCACGCAACCGCTCTGTTCCAGTTTGCTTCACTGTCCTCGATTGCACGGATTGTCGCAAGCGACATCATCAGCACAACCATATAGAACCAGCGTGCGTAGTAGATTGAACTGTTCATAAGCTGGAACATACTGTTGAGCACGGGTATGAAAGCAAAGAGCATTAAAAGCGTCAGGAGATTTTTGAGCCAGTCACGCTTTTTTGTCTGCAAAAATGCGATAACTCCCGTCATTCCGAACATCGGAAGCCAACCGGCAACCGATGCCCATTTGCAGTTTGATTCGGGCGTAAATACGGGGAATGCAGGCATATCGGCAGGGAATAAAAAGCCGATTATAATCAGCCAGTAACGCTGCGGCATATCGTGAACAAGCGAGTTCCAGCCGTTTGGCAGGCTGTCAAGCCTCGGGTTGCCCATAAGTCCGATTACCGACGGCAGAAGTATGAACGCCGTAGCGGCAAAGCCGATAATTACCTCAATCGCAAGAATGAAAAATTCCTTGATTTTAAAGCGGCAGGTCTTTGTGAGCATTACCATAAGGTAGTACATAACAACGAACAAAACCTGTCCGACAAAGAAGTAGTAGTTCACAACGCAGGCGGCAAACACCGCAATTGCAAACACAACACGCTTTTTGTTGTATATGAATGAATCCAGCGCCGCAAGCAGCAGCGGAAACATTATCATTGGCTCGTGAAAGTGGAAAAAGAACACGTTGTAGATTGAAAATCCCGAAAGTGCGTACAGAAGTCCGCCCAGAACGGCGTAGCTTCTGTTTGAAACGTATCTTTTGAGATAAAGGTATGCCGCAAGAGATGCGCAGGCGAATTTCAGAATAAGCAGAGGTCCTATAAGGTACGGTACAAATTCGTTCGGAAACGGAATTGTCAGCCAGAAAAACGGACTGCCGAGAAGATAAAAGCTGTAGCTTGACAAAAAATCCGAGCCGAGGTCGGTTGTGTGATTCCAGCCAAGCTGACCGTTTCTTACAGCGTCGTGACAGAGCTGATAAAACGGGATTTCCTGAACGTTAAAGTCGCCGTAGTAGTAGAAAACTCCGCTGTTAAAAGCGATAAACGGAATAAAAAGTATTGAGGCGGCTAAAAGCGCAAGCCCGAATGCGAGCAGGGCATAGTGCCGATTTTTAAATGTCGGGGATTTAAGCGTATGTGTCATTTATTTTCTCCGATAAATTTCTTCAATCTTTGACTTTTATTTTAAAAATAGTATAATAGTTATATATTAATTAATATATTATACCATATCAAAATGGATTTTGCACTAATTTTTGTAAAAAAACAGGAGATTATTATTATGAAACAGTCACATTTTTATGCTATGCTGTCGAGAATGAAGTACATCAACCGCTGGGGGCTGATGAATAACACGAAATACGAGAATTTATGCGAGCACAGTCTTATGGTTGCGATGATTGCCCACTGCCTTGTCCTGATAAGCAACAAGCGATTCGGCAACAGCTACAATCCCGAAAGGGCGGCTCTGCTTGCAGTGTTCCACGATTCAACCGAGATTATCACAGGCGATATGCCCACCCCCGTAAAGTATTTCAATCCCGAAATAAAGCAGGCGTACAAGGAAATTGAAAATACAGCGGCTGACAGACTTGTTTCAATGCTCCCCGATGATTTTAAAGAGGATTTTGAGGAAATAATCAAGCAGAACGGCGAAAATGACAGCGAGCTCAAGCTGTTTGTCAAGGCGGCGGATAAGTTTTCTGCGCTGATAAAGTGCATTGACGAAATGAGAATGGGCAACGACGAATTTGCAAAGGCGAAGGAGTCAACTGAAAACGCAATACACGCAATGAATATGCCCGAGTGTGAGGTTTTTGAGCGTGAATTTCTGCCCTCGTTCTATCTTTCGCTTGATGAACAGGACTAAATTTGTTTATAAATTGATAAAATTCTGCATAAAATTAAGCTTTGCAATAAAATATAGTTCGAAAAAAGAATTATTTATTCGAATTATAGTGGTATAATATTTTAGATATTATTGTTTATTCGAATATCAACCTTTGTCGCAACCATCGGCTATGTGCCGTATTCAGACGACGCCACCTTAACGGAGGAACAGTATGGCAAATAACGATAAAAAAAATAATCTTGTTGACATAAGTTCTAACTCGCAAATCAGGAAGGTTTATAATAAAAAAGGCAGAGTAAAGCGCATTTTATGCATATTTTTTTCCATTATTTTCCTTATCGGCGGAAGCGGTATGATTTATGTTTACAGCTTGCTCAATTCGCTTAACTATAAGGAAATCAAGGACGACCCCGTTTCAACTTCTCCGACTGTTTCCGACAATAATGCGGGAGATGTTTCGGGATTTACCGTTGAGGAAGGTGCGCTTTTGCAGGACTCAAAGGTGCTTAACGTAATGCTTTTTGGTGAGGATAATCACGACGCAGACGAAAACGGCAGAAGTGACACGATGATTATGATGTCGATTGATAACCGCCACAAAAAGCTTAAACTTACTTCGTTCCAGCGTGATACTTATGTGTACATTCCCGGTCACGATTACGATAAAATCAATGCATCTTATACTCTTGGAGGTGCAAAGCTTTCAATTCAGACAATTGAGGCTAACTTCGGAATAAAGGTTGACCGATATGCTGTTGTTGACTTTGACAGCTTTAAGAAAATTATTGAAACTCTCGGCGGTGTTGACATAGAGCTTACGCAGGACGAAATCGACTATATCAACTACCAGATGTACAAAAACGGTCAGGTTGAATCTCCTAAAACAATAACCGACGCTCCGGGTATTGTTCACCTTAACGGTCAGGAAGCATTGTGGTATGCCCGCAACAGAGGTCTTTCAAAGGGTGAGGACGGCAACGAAATCGGAATTGACGGCGACGACTGGGACAGAACTTCAAGACAGAGAAAGCTTCTTGAAACTATTTTTGACAGTATGAAAGAGGCTGACATAGGTCAGATTGTTTCAATCGTAAGCTCTATAGGTCCGCTTGTTACAACGAACCTCAAAAAGGACGAAATCACCGCACTTGTTACACGTGCTATGACTTACTTGCAGTATGATGTTGAGCAGTACTATGTTCCCGAGGAAGGACTCTGGTATTATGACGACAACACGCCCGCAGGCTCGGCAATCAGAATTTCCGATATGGAAGCACAGCGTAAGAAGTTTGCAGAATTTATTTATGAAGATTTATTCACCAATGCAGTAAACGCACAAAATTCAGCAGAATAATTTTTTGTTATTGAAGTATAAAGGTCGGAACATCGAAAAAACGGTGTCCCGACCTTTTTAATTCGGAATTCGGTCGAGTGCCTCGACACGCAAATCGAGTGGAAAAGTC
>DKWR01000053.1:0-10426 GCA_002491825.1 Ruminococcaceae bacterium UBA7147 | reverse complement strand
CAAATCGAGTGGAAAAGTCAGTTTGTTTGGATAAAATTGAAGCCCGAATTTTAAGTTGATATATAGGTAACGTTTCGGGACGGCATCCCTGACGTCCCATTTACAAAAATTGCAATGCAATTTTTGTGTGGACACGGCTCGCCGTGTCCCTACGACAACGTTACTATAATTCCAACGCTAAATTCTCGTTTATATCACAAATACCGACTTCAAATAAATGTATAATCAAATCTAAAAAATATATCTTACGGTGATTGAGGCGACTTGATTTTCAATATGAGTATCCATCTTTCCGTCATTTTTCTCCGTGAGCTTTCGCAGAATATTCATTTTTAGCATATCATCTTTACTGCTTTGTAAATCGTCAAAAAACCCTGCGTTTTCGCAGGGAAAGCTTATTTTATAAAGCAGAACGCCCTGCTTACACATTGCCGAAATTTCAAACAACTTATTTCCGTCAGATGTTATGCCTTGCAAACCAAAAAGAGCAATATCAATCGTGTTGTTTAAAAGCACGCATATGTCAAAATTATCCTCGGGAAGATTTGAAAAGATTCCCGAAAAATTTATTTTAACCCCCGTTTTAAGCTGTTTCTGCCGTTCGGAAAGTATTGCGTCTGAGGTGTCACTGCCGGTATTGTAGAGAATACTGTACGAGCTGATAATTTCTCTGTCGCTTTTTTTAACAAGCTCCAATGCCTGCTGTGACTTTCCCTGTTCAAGCAAGGGCTTTATCCACAGCGACAGGTTGTTGTAATCGTGTCTGAAACGTCTTAACTGTGCGCTCGACTGCGCAATCGTTTTGCCGTATTCCCTCTGAATGTTCAGCTGTTGTTCAAAAATTCCCGTTTCATATCTGTACAGATTCTTCTTTACCTGATTGTAAATCAGAACAGGAAACGCTATTGTAAAAATCAGCGAAATAAGCATTGCAAGAAGCTTTACTGCAACTGCATATCTTAAGCCTGAATCAAGCAGAGATACTATATAATTGAAATTACCACCGATAATAAGAAAGAGATTGAACAGCAGTACAACAGGCTTTGAAACATTTTCAATGAAAAACTTTGTCTGATTTTTCAGAACCGTACATAAAACAAAGAAAAAAATGCTCACAATCAGCGAGGTTATCATTCCCGTAAACTCTAAGAAGATGCTGTGAGTTATGTTTTGCCCGAAAAAGGACAAAACCAATACGAGGTAAAATGCAACAAACATAATTACGGAGCTTATCGTAATTGCCGTACTGAATATGTAAAACTTTTTCGGTCCCTTAAGCAGAAACGGCGTCAGCATAAGTCCCCAGAATTCAAGGTTGACTACAATACCGTTCTGGAGTTCTCCCTCAAGAAACAAAAACGAGACAATCATCAGGAACAAAACTGTCCCCGAAACAGCAAAATAAAGCTTTGCGCTTTTAAGATTAAAAAGTTTTTTTGTAAAAAGAAACACAATCAGTATTCCTAAAAGATACTCAACAATGCTGTCAGTAAACTCAATCGTATTCATAGTATTCCTCATTCAACATAACAATAAAATAAATAACTAACTGAAAGCTTATTTTCATATAATAACCGAGCATAATTAAAGCATATAAGATGTTCAATTACAAATGACAGAAAACAGCAGACAAAGTGAAAACGGACGTATCAAGGGGGACACGTCCGTTTTCAACGAGGGGATAAATAAGAAAAAATTATCATAGAAGCTATTATCTGTTCAAAAGCTTTTTCTTGTACTGTGCAGGCGTGCAGTCATAAACCTTTTTGCACTGTGTAATAAATGATTTTACATTTGCAAAGCCGTTTTCAATAGCGGCGGCAGAAACAGTTGAGTTCTTTGTAAGCATATCCTGAATTGCGTTTTCAAGACGGAGATTAGCAAGATACTCCGAAAAACTTACCTGAGTAACATTTTTGAAGTACTTTGAAAAATACGACGGTGAAAGGTTTACTACAGAGGAAATTTCATCAAGCGGAATTTCACGCTTGAAGTTTTCATTAATGTAAGCAATTGCAGTTTTTGCGTAAGAGAAGTCACGCTTAGGGATAATTACCGAGTTCGAAGCACGTCTGAAGCAAATGCAATATTTCATCAATAAGTAGTAAATTATATTTACATGTGATATATGGAGCAGTGAAGCATAGTCGTCATTTTCTACATCAACATCGGCAATTTTTTGTAGAACATCAATAATTGCGGGTTTTGCCTCCGGTCTGTTGTTCACATCAAAAATAACGCTGTCAATCGGTTTGCAGAACATACGCATATACTCAAAGGAGAGCTGTACACAAACAAGCTTTACCCTTGAGCCTGTTACCGGACGAACGAGATGCACGTCCTCGCTGTTGAAGAAAATGAAGTCGCCCTCTTCAACAATCCGAGTTTCGCCGTTCTGGGGACATTCAGCCTGTCCCGATACAACGTAGATTATCTCGGGTTCACGGTGCCAGTGCAGTTCTGTTTTGTGGGTTTCTGACGATAAATTAAGGTACATTATTTTTGCGGGAAGGTTTTTGTCATAATTTATTATTTCGTATTTGTAATTCATACAAAGTTCCCCCTGAAAAAATGTTGAAAAAACTGTAATAATGTTGTATATTAATATAAGTATATACATTAAATCGCTTTTAATCTATGTAAAATTGTTTGATTATTATGGACATTTGTTGTATGGAGGATTTATGAGGAAAAATTTGGACTATAATGCTATAAATTGCGTTTGTCTTGCAAACGGAAAACGAGCCGAAAATATTGAAAATGAACAGCGACAGATTATCCGTGACACCTACAATCTGTACTATATAACAAGCGGCAGGGGAATGGTTACAGTTGACGGAATCGGATTTTTTGTAAGTGCAGGGCAGTCGTTTCTGACGTTCCCGTTTTCTAACGTATGCCTTGAAGCCGACAGCGATTTTCCGTGGGAATACAGCTGGGTAGAGTTTAGGGGACTTGAGGCGGCGTGGCTTGTAAGTCAGACCTCTTTCAGCAAAAAACACCCTGTAGTTGAAAAGATACCGGGTGAAAATTTTGAATGTTTGTTCAATATTGAGGACTGCGGAACCGACGCAACCTATGCACAGTGCAGGGCAGGTGGAAAGCTCATTATTCTGCTCTCATATTATGTAGAGTATTTTCCCTGTAAGGACAGCGAAAATGCAAGCTACGCTATTCTTGCCCGCAACTATATTGAAAAGAATTACAGAAATTCCGAGTTTAATGTGCAGTCGGTTGCAAATCACATCAAGATTGACAGAACCTACCTTTACCGTCTGTTCAAAGAGGAAACGGGAATGTCGGTGATTGACTACATAAACAACTGCCGCATTTCAAAGGCAGAGGTTCTGCTGATTGATGATAACATTTCGATAAAGGACGTTGCCTATTCGGTTGGCTTTACAGACCAGATGTATTTTTCGAAGGTATTTAAAAAGCTCAGGGGGCAAACGCCTACGGAGTTCCGCAGAAATAATAACGGAAGGTATATATAAATATAATTCGGAATGCGGAATTAGTGGTCGGTCGAGTGCCTCGACTCGCAGATTTCCGCATTCCGCATTAAATTATTAATAATTCCTTGCAATTATTTCATTAATATATTATAATAAAATTAATTTTCTGTTTTTAAATAAATTTTTAAGAAATGAGGAAAAAATTATGGAAAAAAGAGGTATGTGGAACTCCCGCTTAACCTTTATCCTTGCCGCAGTCGGCTCTGCGGTAGGTCTTGGCAATGCGTGGAGATTTCCCGGACTGGCGGCTAAACACGGCGGCGGAACATTCCTGCTTGTTTATCTGCTTGCAATGGTTGTTATGGGTATCCCCTTGCTTATGATGGAGGTTTCAATCTCCCGTAAGTTCCGCAAGGGCGCAATCGAGTCAATGCGAGGAATCAAAAAACGCTTTGAGCCTATCGGCTGGGCGGCAACTTCAAACGCATTCGTAATCGTTTGCTACTATTCGGTAGTATTTGCGTGGGTTATACTTATGTTTGTAAACTCATGGCAGTTTGCCGATATGACGGGCAACTCCGAAGCGGCGGCAGGCTTGTTTGACAGCCTGACTCAGACAACAGGGAAAATTGAGGGAACATCAATTCCGGGCGAGGTTCTTGTTTGTCTGCTCGTTGCCTGGGGACTTATCTTTTACTGCATCAGAAACGGCGCAAGCTCGGTAAGCAAGGTTGTTAAATTTACCGTATTTGCTCCCGTTTTACTCTTACTTATTATGGCTGTCAAGGGTATAACTATGGACGGCGCAATGGAGGGTCTTGCAAAATTTTTCATTCCCGATATGGGAGCTTTTTCGGACGCAACGCTTTGGGTTGACGCTATCGGTCAGGTGTTCTACAGCCTTTCAATTATGATGGCTATTATGTTTGCCTACGGCTCATACCTGCCCGATGACGCAAACGTTGCAGTTGACTGCACAATTATCGCATTCTCCGATATGGCTGTAAGCGTACTTTCGGGTATCGTAATGTTCACTACAATGGGCGGTACGGGTATGCTCAACCAGATTTCCGCAAGCGGTATCGGCACTGCGTTCTACATCTATCCAATGGCTATCGTAAACCTTACCGGTATCGGCTGGGTGAACGCAATTTTCGGAGCGATATTCTACCTTATGCTCATCACTCTTGCAATTGACTCTGCATTCTCGATTGTTGAGGGTATATCGGCTTCAATTTCCGACAAATTCCACCTCAGCCCCAAAAAGGTTACAATTGCAGTCTGCGGTATCTGCGGCGTCATTTCAATCCTCTTTGTTACACAGGCCGGTCTTGCATGGCTTGACATCGTTGACGCATGGACAAATCAGATTAACCTTATTGTTATCGGTATTCTTGAGTGTGTTGCAATCGGCTGGTGCTTCAATCTGCGCAAGGTGCTTGATGAAGTCAACCGCAACGCCAATAAGTTCAAGGTGCCGTATTGGTGGTTTGCAGCGTCAATCAAGTTAGTTGCACCCGTTCTGCTTGCCGCACTCTTTATCTGGAATATGGTTACGCTGTTTGTGTTCCAGGGCGGAACATACAACCCCGATTATCCCATCTGGGCACAGGTTGCCGCAGGCTGGGTAGTTTCGGGACTGGTATTTGTAAGCGGATTTATTGCAAAGATTGTTATTCATAAGATGAAGAAAAAAGGCTACGTCGAGGACGAAGTCAGCTTTGACTAAATTAAAAAATTCGGAACATCGCATTGTTGCGGTGTTCCGATATTTTTTAGTGTAGGGAACAGTCAAGATTGTTCTCTGCACATTATAACTAATCATCACCAATATATAAAATCAATTTTTGAAAATAACTATTCCCAAATAACAATTCCGAATTGATTTATCCTGTTGACAACGCTTTATTTTTGGACTAAAATACTATAAGTGGGCTTGTGCCCAAATAATAAAAACAAGAGGTGAAAACTTAATGGACGCAGATGGTAATAAAGGCGCTGTACCCGGGCGAAGTAGAAATAAAATGCGCGCTTTTGCGTTCATTTTGTTTTCGTAATTTTTGCGCCGTTTTTAAGGTGCAGACTGCCCAAGGAACACACGTCTTTACTCCATGAGTTAAAAAGGAGGAAAGATGATGGAACAGGTTAACGTAACGCTTACGGAAACCATCAGGGTGTTGCTTGAAGAGAGAAAGTTCAATACCCTGCGTGACATCCTGACTACGATGAAACCGTACGATATTGCTGCGATTTTTGAGGAGTTACAGGATGAAAAAACGCCTATTCTTTTTCGCATTATGCCAAAAGAGCTTGCCGCCGAGACCTTTGTTGAAATGGACGACGAAACACAGGAGTTCCTTATTCACGGATTGAGCGACAGCGAGCTTAAAGAAGTTGTTGACGAACTGTTTGTCGACGACGCTGTTGACCTTATCGAGGAAATGCCTGCCAACGTTGTAAAGCGTATTCTGCGACAGGCTGACAAGGATATGAGAAAGCAGATTAACGAGCTTCTGAAATATCCCGAGGACAGCGCAGGCTCGATTATGACGACGGAGTTTATTGTTCTCCGCCCCGATATGACCGCTGAAATGGCAATCAAGAGAATCAGAAGAACCGGCGTTGACAAAGAAACAATTTACACCTGCTATGTTACCGATAACAACAACAAGCTTATCGGTATTTCAACCGTCAAGGATTTGCTGTTGGCTGACGACGACGACCTTGTAAAGGACTTGATGGAGGAAAACGTCATTTCGGTTAATACGCTTGACGACCAGGAGCAGGTTGCACAGATGTTTTCAAACTACAATTTCCTTGCTCTGCCCGTTGTTGATAACGAAAACAGGCTTGTCGGTATTGTAACAATCGACGACGCTATCGACGTTATTCAGGAAGAGGCTACTGAGGATATTGAAAAGATGGCGGCGGTTTTGCCGTCGGACAAGCCGTATATGAGAACGAGCGTATGGGGAATTTACCGCAAGCGTATCCCGTGGCTGCTTGTGCTTATGCTTTCGGCTACGTTTACAAGTGCGATTATTTCCTCGTTCGAGGGCGCTCTTGCAAGCGTAATTGTGCTTTCGTCGTTTATCCCGATGATTACGGGCTCGGGCGGTAACGCAGGCTCGCAGGCTTCGGTGTCGGTTATCCGTGCGCTTTCGCTCGGTGAAATTGAGTTCAAAAGTATGTTCAAGGTTTTGTGGAAGGAGCTGAGGGTGTCAATCCTCTGCGGCGCAACGCTTGCGGCGGCTAACTTCATAAAGCTGATGATTTTTGATTTGAACGGCAACCCTAATGCGTTTATGATTGCGCTTGTCGTATCGCTCACGCTTCTGGGAACGATTATGATGTCAAAGATTGTAGGATCAAGCCTTCCCTTGCTGGCAAGCAAAATCGGCTTTGACCCTGCCGTAATGGCAAATCCGCTGATTTCAACAGTCTGCGACTCGCTTTCGCTGTTGATTTACTTCGGAATCGCTACATCTATTTTGAACATTTAGTAATTAAAATAAAGGTCGGGTTACCGTCGATACGGCTACCCGACCTTTTTGTTTGTTTTCTGCAATTCATCAAGGTTTTTTAGATAAAATCTATTGAATATAAACTGATTTATGTTATAATTTAATAAATTATTATGTAGTTATTATATAATTTTCGATATAGAAAACTGATAAACTCGGAGGAAAATGTTATGATAAGTAAAATTGAACGGCAATTTTATGAAAAATGTCTTTCTGTGGGAATAGAAAATCTTTCAACAAAGGCTGACATTGAGCGGGCAAAACTAATTGCAAAAAATATAGGATTTACAGACTTCAGTAACGAAGAAACTCTTAAACTTTGTTTTAATAAAATTAAGTCTGTTATCGATGAAGAACAGAATATAAAAGATATTGAAGAAAAGCAAGCTGAACTGAATGAAATAAAAGCAATGGAACAGGAAAAAGAGGCCTGTCTAACAAAATATGCAGGCTATTTTGGTCGAGACAAACAGATTGTTTACTATACGGAGCTTCTTAAAAAAGCTCAAGAGCCGTTAGATGAATATAATGATTCAAAAGAAGCGGCAGATAATGCAAAATTAGTATATAATGCACTTTCAAACTCAGTTGAACCTCAGTATAAGCGCAAGCAGGACTGGTCTATTGCAGGAGGAATTGCATCAGGACTTGCCGGCCCTGCCGCAGGAATTTCAATAGCATCGGATATTCAGAGGAAGAACGCTGAAATTGATGAATACAATCGCTACGCAGAAGAACAAGCGAAAAGGCAAAAGGAAGAGTTCCGTAAAAAAGGCAGTGAAGTTAGCGACTCTTTTATGGGAAAATACAACTCCTCGTGGGGACGTGAAACTCTAAAGCAAGCAAGAGAAGAAGTAAAGTTTTACAATGAACAAATTGAAAAGGTGAAAATCAAACTTCTTGAAGAGCGTGATCCCGTTGAACTTTTGGCTATGCTGTCACCCACAGTAAAATCTGTCAGCACTACGGAAACAGGCACAGTTGAATCAGTCATCAGCGTAGCTTCCTGCAATGTCAAGATTTTTGAAGAAGTAAACGCTGTAATTGACGGTTCATTTTCTGCGGTATTGTGGGATGATGACGATAATTTTGCCGGAGAGATAGTATTCGTTCTGCCGTTTGACGGCTCTGCTGAAAAACAGAGTATTAAAGGTATGTGTACTTCTGCAAAACACAGCAAAAATTATCGGCTGGAATTTATCAAACCTAAGCTATGGTTAATAGAGTCAGACACACAAACAAGCTCTGAAAATAAAACTGTTAATATAAATTTTTCAAAAGTTAAGGCAGATTATGAACTGTTGATGTCATATTATCAGGCTTGTAAGCTCTATGATACCGATTCTTTGGATAACTTGGTTAATGCAATATCGAGTTTTAAGGCGCTGAACAGTTTTCGCAGGTCAAAAGAAAAGATTATTGCTTGCAAGGACAAAATCTACAATCTGTCACTAAGCAAATTAGAAACAGGAAAGGTTTCTGACGACGAAGAAGCAATTGCAGGATTTAAAGCAATAGAGGGTTGGAAAGATTCAAAAGTAAAGCTGAAAGAAGCTCAGAAAAACTTAGTTTATGACAAAGCTGTTGCGGCTAAAAACGAGCCTCAGATCGGTGATTCAGGCAAAGTAATTGAAAATCTTAATAAAGCAGCGGAATTATTCAAATCCGTTTCAGACTGGAAGGACGCTGAAAATCAGGCAGAATTATGCCTGAAAGAAATTGAAGAGATCAAAGCCAAGCAAAAGGCACTCGAACTGGAAGTAGCAGAAAAAGAAAAAAACAAAAAAAGAAAGATAAAATTGTCTGTTTTAATTCTTAGTGTGATTGCCGTTGTAGTTGCTTTTTTAATAGTTTTGAATGCAGTAATAATTCCGAATAACAAGTATAATCAGTTTCTCGAATACATAAATAATGAAGATTATATTAATGCTAATCTCATTCTGCGGAATTTAGGAGATTACAAAGATTCAAATCAGTTGATTAATGAACATATAATTGATTTTCAAAATTATATTTCAGCTGGTGATGGTACTGTAGCTTTAAAATCAGACGGAACTGTTGTAGCAACAGGCTATAATTATTATGGTCAATGTGATGTATCTGATTGGAGTGATATTGTTGCTGTTTCAGCAGGAGACGACCAAACTATCGGCTTAAAATCAAACGGAACTGTTGTAGCTACAGGCGATAATAGTTATGGTAAATGCAATGTATCTAATTGGAGTCATATTGTTGCTGTTTCAACAGGAACTAGTCATACTGTAGGCTTAAAATCAGACGGAACTGTTGTAGCTACAGGTTATAATGAAGATGGTCAATGCGATGTATCAGATTGGAAAGATATTGTTGCTGTTTCAGCCGGACACGACCATACTGTAGGCTTAAAATCAGACGGAACTGTTGTGGCTATGGGTGGTAATGATAACGGTCAATGTAATGTATCAGACTGGAAAGATATTGTTGCTATATCAGCAGGATACCACCATACTGTCGGCTTAAAAACAGACGGTACTGTTGTGGCTAATGGTGAAAATTTTCTTGGTCAATGTGATGTATCAGACTGGAGAGATATTGTTGCTGTTTCAGCAGGAAGCGGCCATACTGTAGGCTTAAAATCAGACGGTACTGTTGTAGCTACAGGCAATAATGATTGTGGTCAATGTGATATATCAGGGTGGAAAGATATTGTTGCTGTTTCATCCGGAGACTACCATACTATTGGCTTGAAATCAGACGGAACCGTTGTGGCAACAGGCAAAAATGATTATGGTCAACGTGATGTTTCAGACTGGAAACTGTGGTAATTTGAAAGCGGTGAAACAATGATAACTTTAACCCGAATGCTTTTGTGATTGCGCTTGTCGTGTCGCTCACGCTTTTGGGAACGATTATGATGTCAAAGCTTGTAGGCTCAAGCCTGCCCTTGCTGGCAAGCAAAATCGGCTTTGACCCTGCCGTAATGGCAAATCCGCTGATTTCAACAGTCTGCGACTCGCTTTCGCTGTTGATTTACTTCGGAATCGCTACTTCAATTTTAAATATTTAGTAAAGCAACAGGACGTACGGGAGATGTTCCCATACGTCCTGCTTTTGTCTGCTTGATTTTTACTATGTTCGGTTTACTGTGTTTGCGCCGTTGAGGTTTTATATTCGTTTTAGCTGTTGCATTTCTTGCAGTGCAGTAGCCTTTTTTCTGCTTTTTGCCTGACTTTCCGAACAAAATCGCCTTTGTAGAGTAGCTCACCGCATAGATTACAAAAATAAATACACATAAATTCATCATAATACCTTCCTCCGTTTTCTGTTTTCATATACCTTACAATATATATTATAGAAAACATTGTGTGTCATAAAACGGACAATGATAACTTCCGAATATTCAAAACTATGTCTTGTCGGCGGCTTTCGGATATGGTATAATATAATGCGTAATGCGTAATTCGGTCG